>JANPBE010000613.1:0-2610 GCA_031430295.1 Phyllobacterium sp. | reverse complement strand
GTTCGCCGTTGACATAAGGTCTGAACTGCCAGAAGTTTTCGCCTGAACCGCGCATCCGGCGGCCATGCCAGCCAACGGCAACAGTGGCGGCAATGCGCCTCGCTTCAACTAGCAAATCAGGAATCAGCGCTGCGCGGGTTCGCGCTTGAGACAGAGCCTCAAGCTTTGGCGTTGGCGCGGACTGTATGCCGAGTGTTGCCAAATCAGATGGCCTTGACCAATTTGGCAATCACATCGCGCACGCCCAAACCATCGGCGCGGGCAGCAAATGTCAGCGCCATGCGGTGCTGGAGCACGGGCTCGGCAAGTGCTTTAACGTCATCAATCGAGGGCGCAAGGCGGCCATCATAAAGCGCGCGGGCGCGGGCGCAGAGCATTAGGGCCTGTCCGGCACGTGGGCCGGGGCCCCATGAAATAGATTTTGCTATGTCATTGGCGGCGTCATCTGGACGGGCGGAGCGCACCAATTTCAAGATCGCGTCCACTACGGTTTCCGGTACGGGCATTGCGCGGACGAGGCTTTGCATTTCCATGAGGCGCTCGGGCGTAATGACAGACGAGACGTCTGCGCCAGTCGTTCCCGTGGTCTCGATGAGAATTTTACGTTCCGCGTCCAGTTCTGGATAGAGCACGTCTATCTGCATCAAGAAACGGTCCAGCTGTGCTTCGGGCAGGGGATAGGTGCCTTCCTGCTCCAGCGGGTTTTGCGTGGCGAGCACATGGAACGGCGCTGGCAGATCATAGCGCTGGCCTGCAACGGTAACATGATATTCCTGCATCGCCTGCAAAAGGGCGGACTGCGTGCGCGGGGAGGCGCGGTTGATTTCATCTGCCATCAAAAGCTGCGCGAAAACCGGGCCTTTGAGAAAACGGAAAGAGCGCTTGCCATCTGCTGATTGGTCCATCACTTCCGAGCCGATAATATCAGACGGCATTAAGTCTGGCGTGAACTGCACACGGCGTTCATTAAGGCCGAGAACTGCGCCTAGTGTTTCCACGAGCTTAGTTTTCGCTAGCCCCGGCACGCCCACCAGCAGTGCATGCCCGCCGGACAGGATTGCCACGAGCGAGCGCTCCACGACCAACTCTTGTCCAAAAATTTGCTTGGCTATGGTTTGGCGGATGTTTTTGAGATCAGTTTGCGCCGTTTCGGCCAATGCCACCATCGCTTTTGGGTCAGCGGCTTTGGTTTTTGTCATGCTATTCATGGTCGTCCTCGCGGCGCGGGTGATTCGAATTCATTATTTTGCTACTATACGAACCTAATCGTCTGTTGTGACATGACAAGCGGCGCAAGAGTGACTATTTCGTGACTTGATGGTTAAAAAGACAGATATTGAACAGAACAGCAGTTTGGGCGGCGCGGCGGGCATCGGCGCGTTGCAGGCGCTTGTCGGCCGTGCGGCGGATGGCACACGCGGTTTGCCGCCAGTGGAAAAGTGGAATCCGCCTTTTTGCGGCGATATTGATATGGAAATACGTTCCGATGGTACGTGGTTTTACATGGGTACGCCCATTGGCCGCGCCCCGCTGGTGCGTTTGTTTTCCACGGTTTTGCGCAAGGATGAGGATGGCAAGACTTATCTTGTCACGCCAGTAGAAAAAGTCGGCATTCGCATTGCCGACGCGCCGTTCATTGCTGTGGAGTTGGTTCAGGAAAGCCAAAATGGTGAAGCGGTTCTGACGTTTCGCACCAATGTTGGCGATGTGGTGAGCGCTGGCGCAGAACATCCGATACGATTTGAGATTGAGGCTGCCACGGGCGGGCTGAAACCTTATGTGCATATACGCGGGCGGCTGGAAGCGCTGTTTTCGCGGGCGCTGATGTATGAGCTTGTGGCGCTGGGCGAGGAGATAGAGATTGGCGGTGAGCCTTGGTTTGCCGTTCGGTCAGGCGGCGAGGTTTTCAAGATCATGCTGGCATCGCGGCTAACGGCGCTTTCGCTGTGAGTTTTTCACTGTATGATTTCCGTGAACGTGCGGCGCGGGCTGAAAGGTTAAGCCAAGGTATTATTTATGGTGACCACCGTTTGAACCCGGACTTTCGGGAAGCATTGGCTGGCTCCACTTTGCGCGATGCAGCTGTACTGATCGGGTTGCAGCTTCATGGCGATGAGGTGCGGGTCATTCTCACGCAGCGCTCTGAACAGATGCGCGCACATGCGGGGCAAGTGGCATTCCCCGGTGGGACGATTGATGAGGATGACTTATCGCATCATCACGCCGCGCTTCGCGAGGCGGAAGAAGAGATTGGTCTGAGGCCGGATGATGTGGAGGTGATCGGGCAGTTGCCGGATTATCTCACGGGTAGCGGGTTTCGCATCAAGCCAGTGCTGGGTTTGGTGAACGCCAATGTGGCTTTGACGATCAATCCTGATGAGGTGGCAGCGGTGTTTGATGTGCCACTATCTTTTCTGATGGACCCCACTAATCACCAACGCCAGAGCCGTGTGTGGCAAGGCATCGAGCGGCATTACTATGTTATACAATATGAAGACCGGATGATCTGGGGCGTGACCGCCGGGATCGTGCGGATGCTCTACGAAAGGCTTTATGCGTGACTGTTTCTCTCAAAGGTAAGGCCGATTTTCTTGTCCGCTCGTCGGTGCA
>JANPBE010000612.1:0-6252 GCA_031430295.1 Phyllobacterium sp. | reverse complement strand
CTTCACGTCAATGACAGACGTGGACGCAGTCTGGTTGAGAACACCACCACTAATGGAACAATTGGCAGTACTACAGGTCCACGAAGGCGTCGTGGAAGATGCAGCGGAGATAACCGTGCCGCCACCGCTCATCGCTTCATTGACAGTAATCGTACCAGTTTGCGCCCCGGTTGTTGTCACTGTGATTTTGCAATCAGCCTCATAGTGATTGATAGCACCAATAATTTCTTTAGCGGGCGCGCAGACTTTCGTGACTTTGATGCTTGATTCATCAACTTTGAACGTTGTGCAATCCTTGTCGGCTTCATTACCGTCATAAGTCGCCGCCGCGCAATTTTTAGCCTCTTTCACATCCGCGGCACTGGTGAATGTAACCTTCACATCAATAATGGATATGTCGGTAGGTCCGGTCATTGTGTTACCGGGCAATGTGCAGTTCATCGGCGTGTTGCCGGGAACCATCGGCGGCACACATGCCCACGGATCGGTAGAACTTACAAATTTCACTGTTCCGGTGCCGGACATCACCTCCGAAAGGGAGATCGGGTTAGGAATATGACCCGTAGTGGTGACTTTGATATGGCACATGGCCACATAGCCATTTGCCGGCATATTTGGCTTTGGCGGCATGTCGCCAATCCACACATGCTGGGCCACATCGCAAATCTTAGTGATATCAATCGTTGGCTTCACAGGCTCACATTTCAAATCCTTCGGAATTGTGATGCTAATCTTGCCGTTGCAGCAAATGCTGAGGCCCGTCGTCGGATCAGGCGTTGTGCTTGAACCATCCATTTGAAGGTCGATGATTTGGCCGGGCGTTGCGCCCGCCAAGGTGAGTTTCACAACGCCGCCAATCACCGGATAAGAAGAAGCAGGTGAGACAATTGTAACGCCCGGCGTCAAAACAGAAATCTGCGTGGTGGCGGGTATAACTCCGCCGCTGCCGCCAAGATTAAGCGTGACATCAAACGTGCCCGCAACCTTGCCACAGGTAACGACGGCATCGCCTTTGAGGCAGGAAACCGTCGCTTGCGGCGTTGCACCGGCATAAGCCTTTTGAGGCGCTAAGCCGGCCAGAAAACACATACAAAGCGCCATTGCAGCCATGAGGTATCGAGCGGCGCGGGAAAGTTTATTCATATTTTTCATGATCTCTCTCCCGCTCACTTCTTCACGCAAATGGTGGATGGCGCTTTGACAGCGATAGTCGTTTTGCAGCAATCAAATGGCTTGCCGCTCGCGGCATCGGCTGCGTTGAAAATGCAGAGGCTGGCGCTCATCAGCTGACCGGGTGCGCCGTCTTTCATTTCAAAGAAGCTGGCAGGCGAGGAGAACGGCAGCGTTGAGCCGCCCGGAATACTGGTTCCGGCAGATGTCTGCGTCACCTTGATGGCATCGGCGTTAAACGCCTGCGTTACACCCAAAACGCCCTTGTAGGTCCACGTTCCAGTGGCGCCATCGCAAGTGAATTCACCGCTGGTCTTGGCACACATTTTAGGATCGGTGGGGCAATCCACGCCCGGTGTGCATTCGGTAACATAAGGAGGCGTCGTGTCCTCCGGCACATAAACCGTGTCGGTGGAATAGGCCGGTCCCTGCGGCCAGCCATAGCCCGCGCCGCCCCAGTAGCCGCCGCCCGCAACACCCGTGCAGCCGACATGGTAGGATACCAAATCGCCCATCCAGCCAGTTGTGGTAAGATCATTATAAATGGTGGGGTCATTATTGAAGTCCACCTGAGGCGTGTTGGCCTCATCATTATCCACCATATAGCTCGCCCACGGCGGGGAGTTATTATCGACTAGATATTGTTTGACTGGGCTCGCAGGCATACCCTGCACCCCGTCAATCACCAGCGCGCCGCCCTTTAGCAAGGCTTCCGACAAATCCTTATTGTTGCGCAAGTTATCGCCCGTAGTCCACAACGATGCCTCGCACGAACCGGTGTCGAGATAGCCTTCTTGGGTGTAGCCATAATTGACATCCAGCCCGCCATCGGTGGCGCGTTGTTCGCCCTCAAATCCAACGGCATATTCTTCCGACTCGGCAATCCAGCGGCTCGGCGTGTTCACGTCGTCAGGATTTTCCAGCCAATAGCGATAAGTGCGCGACTTGCCGTAATCGGCAAAGTTCAAATAATCATAGGTCGATTTAATCGCGCCGCGCTGCGCTAAAACCATCGCGCCTTTGTTAGTGAACACGATGTCTGTGACAGGCAAAGCCTTCGGCTTTTTAGGAACATCAAGCTCCCATTGTGCGCTCTGCTCAAATTTGCCGGTGTCTTTTTCAAAGCCCATAGACCAAATCTGACTGCCGCCAACAACGGAATAAAACAGACGGCCATCATGATAGCTAAGCGCATAGACGCGGCGGTCCTTATCGGTGAAGCCCCACGTTTCAGTATCTTCTGTGTCAAAATCTGATGAGGCAATGTCAACCACCGAAGCAGGATCATGAGGCACCGGCGCAAGGTTAGCCGCCGTGCGGCCCGTCACCCCGTGGTCAAAAGTCTCAATTTCATTGCCTGCCAAATCAAAGCGATGGATCATGCCCGTGGAAAGGTCCGAGACAAATATCTGCTGCATGTCGGCCGCAAACGTAATGTTGCCCAGCCCCGCGCCTTTATTGTCCACGCCACCCAATTGCACATTGGCGAACAGCGAGACCTCGCCCGTAACGCCGTCCACCTTCCAAATACTGCCGGGCCCGCCCAGCGAGCCAACCGCGCCCTTGGTATCGGCCGTGCCCCATTGGCCGTCCATCCACGCATCGCCCGCCTCGCCCGTCTTGATACGCTCAGGCCGCCCGTCATTGTCGGCGTCCGGCAGCACCAGTTGCAGGCCGTAAGCGGAGGAGGCAGCAAAATAAATGTTGGGGAACTTGGCATCATCCAGCGTCACGCCGAACACTTGGCCAATGTCTTTGGCGTGGAATTCCTTCATCAAATAGGCAGGCCACACCCGCGCATCCCAAATATAACCGGGTGCAGCAACGCTGGTTATCCGCGCGGAAATGCCATCGGGATTGATAAGCGTCTCGTCGAGAACCGAATTATTGGTCAGGTCCGGCGCTTCGGTTGTCGGCTCCATCACGCCAGAAAATCCGGTGATGACCGTATCACCAAGATTGAGAATGCCGGTTTCCTCCGCACTCGCCAGCGTCGAAAAATGACTGAAGCTTGCCATAAGACCGGCGGTAAGCGCAACCTTCGCCAAAAATTGCCGCGATTTTCTAAAACCGAATGCCGACATGATGATCTCCTCCATAGCCTAAATACGCGAGGCTCGCGTGATTAAGGGTATGGTGGACATGAATCGGAACGCTGGCGGAATCACCCGATCGGGTGAATCTTTTGCGAACTCAGCACTATTATCAGCCCCATTATCGGTATTTTGGCGATTTTCACCCGATCGGGTGATCGTAATCGCATTCAAAACCTGCCATCTTCGCATCAGGGAAGCTTTGGGGAGAGCGGTAATGAACAGGAAATTGGTGGCGCTGGCGGGTGTTAGCGTTGCAGCGTTCTTGGCCTACACACTTCTGCCAAATCTGGCCCCGCCCGCGGTCACAGAGCAAGCCACGCCCGAAAGCTACGCTAGCCAAGGCTGGAGCGCGCAGGAAGCAAACGACTGGTATTCACTCAGCCAAGGCTCGCGCCTGATGCCACTGTCATGGGTCAACGCCCTGCAAACAATCAGCGGCGCACCGTTCATCGCGCGTGACCACATGGCGGGCTATGGCTATTCTTACTTGGACGAAAATGCCGAATTCCCCATCGGCTTCGTGCTCGACAGTGACGCCGCGAAGGGCGACTTTCTCGGCCTCAATTGTTCGGCCTGCCACACCTCAGTTTTGCACAACACCAGCGCGACAATCCATATTCATGGCGGGCAAACCATGGCGGATTTCCAGAGCTTCAACAGCGATATTTTGGAAGCGGTAACCCGCGCCAAGAACACAGGTTTTGATGCCTTTGCCACCAAAGTTCTAGCGGGCGATGCCACACAGGAATCCAAACAAAAGCTGCAAGCCGATCTGGCGGACTGGACTGCCTACCGCAGCAAAATCCAAGGCACTTATCACGACTCCACCCGGTGGGGCCGCGGCCGCGCCGATGCTGTCGGCATTATTTTAGCAACCACAGCGACGCTGATTAACCCCGAAGCCAAAGACGCTCTGCCTGCCAGCGATGCGCCGGTGTCCTATCCGTTCATCTGGAATACCAACCAACAAGCGCTGCTACAGCACAATGGCATCGTTCAAAACGGGCCGGAAATGGGCCTGTTCGGCACCACTAAACTTGGCTCACTCATTCGCAATTGGACGGAAGTGCTCGGCGTTTTCGGCGAGTTTCATGTTGATCCAATCAGCCAAAAAGTCACATCATCCGTCAACTTCAAAAACCTGATGAAGCTGGAAGGCATACTGGCGAAACTACATTCTCCGCGCTGGCCCGAAGAATTTGGCAAGATTGACGAGGCCATGGCCGTGCGGGGCAAAACACTGTATGCGCAGAACTGCCAGTCATGCCATGCGCTGCTTGCGCCGGATGATTTGACGACAATGCTGGACGTGAACTCCAAGGCCACAACGCCCAAGCCTGAGCATTACATTTACTTGGCACCGTTGATTGATTCATCAAACGTTTCTGCCCGCATTGCTGCTGACATTCCCGCCAATCCCGATCTCATTGGCACAGACCCGCTGATGGCCTGCAATGCCGCGCTGCACTTGACGCCAACAGGCATTTTCAAAGGCCAATCACGGCGCGGGCTGTTGCTTGAGCAAGGCAAATATGGCGAGTTTGCGCTGACCACCGATACGCTGACCACGCTGATGCAGCGCGATGTTGGCGACCGGAAAAGTGAAATTCTCAAAGCCTACGCGCAAGTGCAAATCGAAGATGCCAAAATTCAAATCGCTTCGTATTTTGCACCAGAAAGCTATGTCATTCAGGGCGGCGATATCGAAGTTCCGGGCAATGCCATCGAAAAGTTCCGCGCCAACTGCGCCGATAATCTGATGAATCTCACAGCGCTTTCCGGCGGCGAACCGGCGCTGAATTACAAGACCCGCCCGCTCAACGGCATTTGGGCAACAGCGCCCTATTTGCACAATGGCTCCGTTCCGACGCTTCGTGATTTGCTGAATAAGCAAAGAGAACGACCCAAAACACATGGGTTTTTGGACGGCGATTTCGACACCGCAAAGGTGGGTCATTTGGATCAATCCACAGACCCCAAGGCGTTTGTCTTCAACGTCTATGACGACAAGGGTGAGGCGATTTTGGGCAATTGGAACGGCGGCCACGAATATGGCGTGAACCTCAAGGACATCGAAAAAGACGACCTCGTTGAATATCTGAAGGGGCTTTGACGTGAAACGCCTCACCACAACAATTGTCCTTTGGCTGGCACTGCTGCATCCCGCCACAGCGCAAGTCAACACTTGTCCGGCAGGGGTAACACCTGCGCAATGTGATGCGCTTTTGTCAGGTGGCCAACAGGCCCCGGCAATTCCCGATGCTGAACCCGCGCCAAAGGGCGGGTTTGAAATCATTCTCAAGCCTGTGCCCAAACCTGTAAGCAAGACAGTTCCGAAAGCGAAACCGGTTCCAAAAGTTATTGCCAAACCAACTCCAAAGAAGATCACCCCCAAGGTCGTGGTCGTCAAACCTGCGGCAACCAAGTCCGCACCTAAGAAGCCGGTAGGCCCTGTTACTGTAAAGCCCGCAAATCTGGTTGATCCTTACGCCGGATTGGCCGTGCTCGAGACCATCACCCTGTCAGATGTCGATATGCTGCCCATCGCGGGCCAATTCATCATTCGATTCCGGCCCGAAGCGCTGGCCGCCGCCAACATTCAAATGGCGACCATCACGCCGGAAGCGCTCGCCGTTCTGTTCGGCCTTGAGCCATACCAGATACTCTCTATTCAGCGCATTGAGCTTCCGGGTTTCATAGCCAACCTGACCGATAAGCAGCGAGCGACCATCACCGCTAATCCGCTCATCCTGCGTGTCACACCGGATACCAAGATAAAAGCCGCAGGCGGTTCAGATGTGCCAGCTACACAAATCAGCCAAATACCATGGGGGTTGGATCGTATAGACCAAGTGGCGCTGCCGCTGGATGGCGCGTTTAACAGGCGGGGCAGCAAAGCCAAAAGCAGGATTTATCTATTAGACAATGGCGTGGACATGGCCCACCCCGAGCTTGAATCCCGCGTCAAATTTGGCGCTACTTTTTT
>JANPBE010000611.1:0-2010 GCA_031430295.1 Phyllobacterium sp. | reverse complement strand
CGGCATTTTTCGGCGTGAAACCGGAAATGGTGCTGCTCGGCGGTTCCATCGCCGCAGCGCCGATGGGCGACCCGAACGCCTCCATCCCGACGCCGCAGCCCGTGCACTACCGCCCGATGTTCGCCGCCTTCGGCAAAAACGCCTCGCGCTCGTCCGTGACGTTTGTGTCGCAAGCCGCGATGGATTTGGGCCTGCGTTCGAGGCTCGGCGTGGATAAGGGAATGCTGGCAGTGGAGAATACGCGCGGTGGGATAGGGAAGCGTTCGATGATCCACAACAGTGCGCTGCCGCATATTGAGGTGAATCCGGAGACGTATGAAGTGCGCGCGGACGGGGTGTTGTTGACGTGCGAACCGGCGACTGTGCTGCCGATGGCGCAGCGGTATTTTCTGTTTTGAGGGGGGCCATGAAGAAGTCAAAACTACCCACGCCAATTCTGTCACAGCAATGGATAATTCATGCGCGCGAATTTCTGAATGCGGTTCATAAACTGGAGATCACCGAACTCGATGATTTGCAGAATGTATTCGGGTCTGCTCCCACGCATGTGTTGATGGCATACGCCTTCGAGCTGTTATTCAAAGCTGAAAGCAACATAACTCATGGCACCTACGACATATCGCACGATTTAACTGCACTCTGGGAAAAGTCTAAGCCAAGATTTAAAATGCAAAAGGACTCGTGGCAAAAACTATATGTTGCCCAGAGGCGAAAAGCATTCACCGGTGAGTATGCTGCGGCAGCGTTGCAGCTTGACCCGCAAATTGGCCTACCAATAGGTGACTTCGAATCTAACCTGACACAATTGAATTTACTGACAAAAAAGCCTTATCAAAGTCGATATCCCGTGGTCGCAATATCTGGTGTAGTAGATATCCGATATTTGCACTTCGTTGGAATGCAGATATTCTTTCAACTGCAAAAGGAAATGAATGTCGGGTTAAATGGTGCGGCAAATTGAAAACAAAGCATTTGAAGCCTCCGTTCACCCGCCCGCTCACAGCCGAGGAACTCGCCTCGCTTCCAGACTCGGAAATCGACTTCTCTGACATTCCTAAAACGACCGAGGAATTCTGGAAGAGCGCCGTATTGATGCAGCCGGGGGATTGGGAAAAGCCAAAGCTAACTATTCGGCTCGATGCCGACATTATTGCGTTCTTCAAAGCGACGGGCCCGACCTACCAAACCCGCATGAACGAGGTTCTGCGGGCGCATATGGAGGCTAACCGCACTTGACCACGCCCCGCCAAAGCGCCCGCGCATACACCTTCCTCACACCTGCCCTGCTGGTGATGACGCTTACTGGCGTCATCCCGATGGCCATTGTCGCGTTCTACTCGGTGAATGACACATTCGCGGGCAACAGCTTTTTCTTCGTCGGGGCAGCTTGGTTCAAACAGGTGCTGACCTCGCCGGAATTTTTTGCAGCGCTTGGGCGGAGTGTTTTGTTTTCGGTTTTGGTGCTGGCGATCCAGATTCCGCTGGGCATTTATATTGCGCTGCGCATGCCTGCATCTGGGTTTTTGTCTTCGCTTTACATCGTGTTGATGGCCATACCCTTGCTGATGCCGTCGATCATTGTGGGTTATTTGTGGAAGGTTTTGAGCCTGCCGGATATCGGGCTTGTTACGGCGGCGGCGGGTCTTGTTGGGTTTGATTGGAACATGAATAACAGCGTTATTGTCTGGGTGACGCTGCTGTTGATGGATGCGTGGCACTGGACTAGCCTTGTGGTGCTGCTTTGCTTTGCGGGGCTGCGCGCCATACCGAATGATAACTATCGCGCGGCGAAAATTGATGGCGCGAGCGGGTGGGCGGTCTTTCGGTTTATTCAGTTGCCGAAGCTAAAATTGGTGCTGCTGATTGCCGTGCTGCTGCGCTTTATGGACAGCTTTATGATCTATACCGAGGCCTATATCGTCTCGCGCGGCGGACCGGGTGTTTCCACCACTTTTCTCAGCCACGAGCTGGTGCAGACGGCGACCATTCAGTTTGACCTTGGTGAAGGCG
>JANPBE010000610.1:0-2908 GCA_031430295.1 Phyllobacterium sp. | reverse complement strand
CGCAGTTCGTCGCCGTCCTTTATAAGAACGACGCTATCGCCTGCGCGAAGGTTCATTTGGTCCAAAACATCCTTCGGAATGATAACGCCTTCCGAATTTCCGATTTTGCGAATGACAGTGTTCATGGTCACAAATCCTTATGTTGCAACATAGGGAATAACATTAAAACAAACATGTTGCAACACTGATTATAACGTCATCAACCCAACCTCTCCAGCAATTCCACAGCAGCCTGCGCAATCACGGTTCCGGGCGGGAATATCGCGGTCGCGCCAGCCTTTAAGACATCAGGCATATCATTGGGCGGAATAACGCCGCCGACGACAATGAGAATATCATCTCGCTTGAGCCGTATAAGCGCTGATTTGAGTTCCGGAACAAGCGTCAAATGCCCCGCCGCCAGCGAGGATACGCCCACGATATTGACGTTTTCGCGTGCAGCCAATTCCGCAACTTCCTCAGGCGTTTGGAACATCGCGCCCACAACCACGTCAAAACCCAAATCACCAAAGGCGGTGGCAATCACCTTCTGCCCGCGATCATGGCCATCTTGTCCGATCTTGGCGACCAAAATGCGCGGCGCGGCGCCCGTCCTTTGCTTGAATTCATCAACCCGCGCCGCAGCTAGAGCCACGGCAGGATCATTGCCAGCCTCTTTTCGATAAACACCGGAGATGGTTTTCACTTCCGCAACATGGCGTCCAAAAGCCTTCTCCAAGGCCAGCGAAATTTCGCCAACCGTCGCCTTCGCCCGCGCAGCCTTTACAGCAAACTCCAGCAAATTTGCTGTGCCAGTGCGAGCCGCATTGGTCAGTGCATCCAGCGCGTTTTCAGTAGCCGAAACATCGCGCGTACCTTTGAGTTCCTGCAGCTTGGCAAGCTGGCGCGCCCGCACTTCGGCATTGTCAATTTTGAGAACATCAACCTCAATGTCTTGTTCCGGCTTGAATGAATTGACGCCTACCAGCACTTGTTTGCCGCTATCAATCCGCGCCTGCGTCCGCGCGGCCGCCTCTTCAATACGCAACTTGGGAATGCCCGCCTCAATAGCTTTCGCCATGCCGCCCAGCGCTTCCACTTCCTCAATATGCTGCATCGCCCGCGCCGCCAAATCATGCGTTAAACGCTCCACATAAGCGGAACCACCCCACGGGTCGATGATGCGCGTCGTGCCAGATTCCTTCTGCAAAATAAGCTGCGTGTTGCGGGCAATGCGCGCCGAATGGTCAGTCGGCAGCGCCATCGCTTCGTCAAACGAATTAGTATGAAGTGACTGCGTATGCCCTTGCGTCGCCGCCATCGCCTCAATCATCGTGCGCGTAATATTATTATACGGATCTTGCGCCGTCAGCGACCAGCCGGAGGTCTGACAATGGGTGCGCAGCGACAGCGAGCGCTCGTCAGTGGGTACAAAATTCTTCTTTATGAGCGCTGCCCATATCAGCCGGGCCGCCCGCATTTTGGCGACTTCCATAAAGAAATTCATGCCAATTGCCCAGAAAAACGAAAGGCGCGGCGCAAAACTATCGATCGGCATTCCTGCGGCAACGCCCGCACGGGCGTATTCAATGCCGTCGGCAATCGTGTAAGCCAGCTCCAAATCCGCCGTCGCACCGGCCTCTTGCATATGGTAGCCCGAGATCGAAATTGAGTTGAATTTGGGCATGTTCTGCGCGGTATAGGCAAAGATATCCGATACAATCCGCATGGATGGCTGCGGCGGATAGATGTAGGTGTTGCGCACCATAAACTCTTTGAGAATGTCGTTTTGGATGGTACCGGCCAAATCCTTTTGCGCCACGCCTTGCTCCTCGGCGGCCACAATATACAGCGCCATAATCGGCAGCACCGCGCCGTTCATGGTCATGGAAACGGTCATGTCGCCAAGCGGAATGCCATCGAAAAGCTGACGCATATCGAGGATGCTATCAATCGCCACGCCCGCCATGCCGACATCGCCAGCAACGCGCGGATGATCTGAATCATAGCCGCGATGGGTCGCCAAATCGAACGCGACAGACAGCCCCTTTTGCCCTGCTGCCAGATTGCGCCGATAGAACGCATTGGAAGCCTCGGCAGTAGAAAATCCGGCATATTGGCGGATGGTCCATGGCTGTTGAATATACATGGTGGGGTAGGGCCCGCGCACAAAGGGTGCAGCGCCCGGCCATGTGTCGAGAAACGTCAGCCCCACCAAATCGGCTTCATCATAGCTAGATTTGATGGTGATGCCTTCCGGCGTTTGCCATGTAGAATCAGAATTTGTGAGCGGTGCTACGGCGCTATCTTGCCAGTCAATCTTTGTAAAATCAGGGATCATAATGCGGCCCCCTCAAAGGCAGCGGCAATGCGGATAAGTGGCATTGCCTCACACGAAATCACCCCCGAATGCGAGGGTGTTATCCGTGCTGATTCAAGCGTCGCGACAAGCCGTTCATTCGTCAGCTTGTGGGTCGTGGTGCCAACAATTACGCGCTCGCCGCTGGCATAAGCTGCCGCGCGCATTGCGCGAGTTTGCGCCACACGCTGTTGATAATGTCCACCAAACAGACTGCGCAACATGCCGCCTTCGCCTTCGATGATTTGAAACTCCGCCCACGCCGCAGCGCAGATTTGCGCCGTCAATTCATCAATGTTTCCGGACCCAGACGACGTATCGCTAACAAATCCCACATGGGCCTCATCGCGTAAAATAAGCTGAGTGTTACGTGCCACACGCCGTGCAAAGGCATCCGGCAAGCCGTGTGCGAAAGTGTAGGGCAATATGGACAATGAATCCGCGCCACCTACCACGGCAGAAAACGCTGCAATTGTGCTGCGCAAAATATTGGTTTCGACGTCCAATGTGGTCATCATCCGCATTGAAGTCTCCGCGTGAATAGCCACAGGCTTTGCGTCGCTTACACCG
>JANPBE010000609.1:0-1443 GCA_031430295.1 Phyllobacterium sp. | reverse complement strand
CTTGCAGGCCACGGTGTTAATGTAACCTTGAATGGCATTCACACTTTTAATGCTGATGATTTTGTGGTCTATAATTACTAACTTAGATAGTGACGACCACGCCGCATATTGCGGCGTGGTTTTTTGTATTTAGAGTAAGATGCAGTATTGAAACTATTCGCGGCCCATGAAATTGCCCTTGCCAATCGGCACACCATTTTTGCGGGCAATGGCGTAGGCTGTAGTAACGTGGAAAAATAAGTTCGGCAGAGCGTAATTTGTTAAATATGTTTGTGCTGGAAATGACATTTCACTGTCGCGCATCTTAATCGTTACTACACGTTCTTCTTGGCCATCCAAATCAGACGCGGCGAATGACTTCACGAACTCAGTGGTCTTGGCGATGCGAGCCAACAAGTCTTCAACTGTATTTTCATTATCCTCAAACTTTGGATTTTCCTTGCCGGAAACGCGCGCCATTGTGCCCTTGGCGAAATCGCAGGCCACTTGCACTTGTTTGACCATCGGCAACATGTCGGCGATGAGGCGATCATTTAAAATATTAGCAGAATCAAAGCCTTTTGACTTGGCATATTCTTCGGTCTTTTAAAGAGTGATGGTGAGCGAGCCGAGCATTTGCAGCAATACGGGCGCGGTGGCTGAATACATAGAAATTGTCATGATGTTTCCCTTGGTGTGATTATATGAAATCCACCGCCTGCAAATCGGATATTGCGCGGCAAATTACAAGGTGGGAACAAAATTTCGTATTAAATCAGCGAGTTCCGGTTCCGCGACTTTGCTGGCGGCATCGTTCAGATCCAGCCAATGGCGGCTGCGCTCGCTTTTTTCGGGCCATTTGGGCAGGATTTTGGAGGCTTGCATTGAGTAAACATCTACGATGCAGGGCAGGGCGAAGCCCGGTCCTATGACCTTGGTATAGGCATAAGAACCAAAAGGCTCGTCTTTGATTGTGCCTCTAATACCAGCCTCTTCAAAGGCCTCGCGGGCGGCGGCCTCGGGGTCTGTAAGCTTGTCTTCTGTCCAGCCTTTGGGAATAACGAATCGCCCCGTATCGCGGCTGGTAACGAGGAGTATTTTTAAGAAACTATCATCAAAACGCCAAACCAGCGCGCCGATTTGCTGGCGCGGTGTTTCGAGGTCATCGGGGTCAAGTATCTGTTTCATAAAGGAAAAAGGCAATCAGGTTATAATCAGTCTCGTGGTCATTAGACCATAAATTCATTATCCGGCAAACGAGTTAATCACCCGTTTACCATTACCTTAAGGATGAAAATAATACAGTTTTATGACGGGCTGAATTAGCCCTTATGCCCCTCGGCGATGGGGGCTTGATAGGTCATGCCCATATCCCAAGGGAAGAAAATCCATGTGTCTTGGCTGACTTCGGTGATGAATGTGTCCACCATCGCGCGGCCTTTGGGTTTTGCATAGACGGTGGCA
>JANPBE010000608.1:0-6267 GCA_031430295.1 Phyllobacterium sp. | reverse complement strand
TCGACGTCCCAGCGCTTGGCATTATAAACCTGTGGCACAAGGCAGATATCTGCAAGTGTTAGCTGGCTACCAAAACACAGTGGCCCCGGTGTGTGTTGCAACATCAGTTCCAACGCGGCCAGCCCGCGCCCGACAAATTTTTGCATCCACGCCTTGGTAGTTTCCTCTGGCGTGTCGGTAAGGGCCGCCGCATAGTTCACCACACTCAAATTACAGACCGGATGTATATCCATCGCAATCGCATGAGCCAAAGCGCGAACGCGGGCTCTATCAAGCGGATTTTGCGGTAGAAAGTTCGCCTCCCGCGTCTCGCTGATATACTCAATGATGGCCAAAGACTGAGTGAGCAAGTGCCCGTCAATGAACAGCGCAGGCACCAAGCCTTGCGGATTACGCGCCAAATATTCCGGCGTCCGATGCTCTTGTTTAAGCAAACTTACGGGTTCTGATTGATAGTCTATCCCAGCAAGATTTAGCGCGATGCGGACACGAAAACTCGCCGAAGAGCGCCAATAATCATAGAGTATCACGTCACTCATGCCGACTTTGCCTTTTCAACAATTGCCTTCAGTATCTCAAAATCACCAACCGCATTGCTCAAAATCAGCACCAGCCGCGCGTTGAGCTTCGCACTGTCATCTTGGCTCAAACCCTTGTGCGCGTCCATCAGCAATTCATAAAAATCATCGACGGATGTACCCAAGCGGTCGCTCTCAAAGTCAATCATGATGATCTCCCATCGCACGTTGATACGCCCGTGTGATTTCATCAATTGACGGGTTTTGCCACGCCGCCGCGACATGTTGGTCGGGCCGAATTAAATAGCTCCAGCCAGCGCCATAGCGGGTCGTCACGTACACATTAGGCTCTTGAATGTTAACAACGCGAACGCCCATCGGCACTTGCGGCAAACTATCGCCTGTTCCCAGTAGCACAAAATCAGTGCCCAGCTGATCCAGCAGGTAGCCCGCCTTTCCGTTCACCACAATCGGCGCATCAAGGCACGGCGATCCAATAGCGAGCGGCGCATTTGCACTTTCGGTCTGCAACGCAAACCCAGCAAGCGAGCAGGGCTGCGAAAGCCGTCCGGAATTTATCATGCGCCGTGCAAACGGCATGGTTTTCGCTAGTCTCAAAACCTCATCGCGAAACAGTCGCTCGATGGGCGAATCCGGTGACATGAATTTGGTCGTACGGGCAGAATTTTTGATGTTCTCGTCAGACCCATGCACACGCTCGTCATCATAACTTTCAAGCAGGGTAGGCGTCGCCTCACCCTGAATAATCGCCGCCAGTTTCCAGCCCAGATTATCGACATCCTGAATGCCGCCATTGCCACCGCGCGCGCCGAAGGGCGAAACGACATGCGCACTATCGCCAGCGAAAATGATGCGTTCATGCACAAAACGCTTCAGGCGTCGGCATTGGAAGCGATAGACCGAAACCCAGTCCAGCTCGAAATCACTATGCCCGACAGCCTTCTCGATGCGCGGTATCACACGCTCCGGCGTTGCTTCCAATTCGGGGTCAGCATCGGGCCCAAGTTGCAGATCAATGCGATAAATATTGTCCGGTTGCTTGTGCAGCAGCGCCGATTGGCCAGGGTGAAATTCCGGCTCAAACCAAAACCAGCGCTCCGATGGTTGCTCGATTTTCATCTCAACGTCAGCAATTAGAAAGCGCTCTTCAAAGAAACGACCTTCAAGCTCCAAGCCTAACATGGTGCGCACAGGCGAGCGCGCTCCATCACAGGCCACTGCATAGGCCGCATTCAAATGATAAGGGCCATCCGGTGTTTCGATGGTCAGCGTGCAGGTGTCGGCGTTTTGCGAAATGCCCGTGATTTTGTTCTTCCAGCGCAGATCAATCAGCTCCGGAAAATCAGCGCAGCGCTCCACCAAATAGTGCTCAACATGATATTGCTGCAAGTTCACGAATGCGGGATTCTTGTGGCCTTCTTCGGGAAGTAAATCGAAAGACCAGACCTCGTCCTTGCCATGAAACAGCCGCCCGACCTTCCACGTCACGCCCTTTTCGACCATGCGCTCGCCGATGCCTAAACGGTCAAATATCTCCAATGTGCGCTTGGCCCAGCATATAGCGCGACTGCCGATAGATACGCAATCATTGTCATCCAGGACGATGGATTTTATGCCGTGCAGCGCAAGATCGATAGCCATGGCAAGTCCGACCGGACCCGCCCCGACAATGGCGACGGGCGCATTAGATTTCGCGCCGCCACTCAGTTCTGGTGGCGTGCGGTAGGGGAACGGCTGGTAGGAATAGCGCGTCATATGTCACCCCTGCAAAGCGTTCCACATGGCAACATCGCGCTCCGCCGTCCAAATGCGCGGCGTGTCCATGCCAAGAGCTTCGTCATAGGCACGCGCCACGTTAAACGGCAGGCAGTGCTCATAAATCGCGTATTTGGCAAACTTTGGATCACATGCCGAACGCACGGCATCCCACGCTTCCTTCAGCGAGCCACCACGGGCAGCAATCTGCGCTGCCGGACGGTATGTGCTTTCCACGAAATCGCGTGTGTTTTCAATGGCTGCATGAACCATATCATCGCCCACCAGCGCATCACCGCGCCCCGGCGCAATGGCACGCGGATGGTACGACTTAATGGCGTCCAACGTTTTGCCCCAATCGCCAAAATGACCATCGCCGCAATAGCACGCTGAATGATATTCAACGATGTCGCCAGTGAACATAACCTGCTCATCCGGCACCCACGCCACAATGTCGCCCGCCGTATGAGCGCGGCCAAGGTGCATCAGGTCCACGCGGCGTTTCCCGAGGACCAGGCTCATTTTCGATTGAAATGTCAGCGTCGGCCATGTGAGACCGGGAATGCTTTCATGTCCCTGAAACAGCCGCGGGAAGCGTCCGAATTCTGAGTCCCAATCTTCCTGTCCGCGCTCGGAAACCATCGCGCGGCACTTTTCCGAAGCGATGATTTCACTTGCGCCATAGGCCGATGCGCCAAGCACACGCACCGCATGATAGTGCGATAGCACCACATACTTAATCGGCTTATCAGTAACGGTGCGGATTTTCTCCACCACCTTGTGGGCAAGGCGAGGCGTCGCCTGCGCGTCCACAATCATCACTGAATCATCACCAATGATGACACCGGTATTCGGGTCGCCCTCGGCGGTAAAGGCCCACAAATCGCGGCCAATTTCTGTGAATGAGATTTTCTTTTCCGACAGGTCGCCCTGCGAGGCAAATGCTTTAGCCACTATAATTTCCTTCGTATTTTTCAACTGTTTGCTCAATGGCACCAAAAATGGAGTGGCCCTTGGCGTCTTTCATTTCAATGCGAACCGTGTCGCCAAACTGCATATATGGTGTTGTCGGCTTGCCGGCATTGATGGTCTCAATCATGCGGATTTCCGCGATGCAGGAATAGCCCAGCCCGCCATCGGAAACCGGCTTACCGGGCCCGCCATCCTTGTCCTTGTTGGAAACAGTCCCCGAACCAACGATAGTGCCCGCGCAAAGGCTGCGGGTCTTGGCGGCGTGGGCGATCAGTTGGCCGAAATCAAACGTCATATCCACACCCGCATTGGCACGGCCAAATGGCTTGCCGTTGAGATCAACCATCAAAGGCAAATGTACTTTACCGTCTTGATAGGCAGCGCCAAGTTCTGACGGCGTCACAGCAGTTGGCGAGAACGTTGACGAGGGTTTGGATTGGAAAAAGCCAAAGCCTTTGGCCAGTTCCGCCGGTATCAAATTGCGCAGCGAAACATCATTGACCAACATGATAAGACGAATAGCGGCAGCGCAAGTTGCGGCATCCGCGCCCATCGGCACATCGCCAACGATCACGGCAATTTCGCCCTCCATATCAATGCCGTAAGCCTCGTCCGCAAGCACGATAGGATCGCGAGGCGCGAGGAACGCATCCGAGCCGCCTTGATACATTAAAGGGTCAGTCCAGAAACTTTCCGGCATTTCCGCACCGCGCGCTTTGCGCACCAGTTCCACATGATTGACATATGCGGATCCATCCACCCATTGGTAGGCGCGGGGCAACGGCGACAGCGCATCATGCTCGTGAAAACGCTCATTTGGCACAGCATCGAGTTCTAAACTTTCGGCCAAGTTTTCCAAATGGCGGGCATATTTTGCCCAATCATCCAGCGCCGCTTGCAGCGTTGGCGCAAGGAATGAGGCATCCGTATAGCGAGTGAGATCGCGCGAGACGACCACCAGTTTGCCGTCCCTCGTGCCATTGTTCAGCGTTGCTAATTTCATTCTCGCCAGTCTCCCTCAATCGTGCCGTCGAAACGCTTCCGCAGGCCAGACCAACAGTCTGCATAATTATCCTGCAATGTCTCAAGTTCCGCAGCAAAGCGGGAGATATGTTGGGGAAAACGGGTCTCAAACATGAACGCCATGGTGTTTTCAAGCTTCACGGGCTTGAGGTCCATAGTCGATGCTTTCCAGTAGCCCTGCGTATCCGGCCCATGCGCCAACATCATATTGTGCAAGCTCATGCCGCCGGGAATAAATCCCTCTTCCTTAGCGTCATATTTGCCTTGGATAAGCCCCATAAATTCCGACATGATGTTGCGATGATACCAAGGCGGGCGGAACGAATGTTCGGCCACCAGCCAGCGCGGCGGGAAGATCACGAAGTCGATATTTGCCGTTCCTTCCTCGCCCGATGGCGCAGTCAGCACCGTGAATATCGAAGGGTCTGGATGGTCAAACAAGATCGCTCCCACAGGCGAAAACGTGCGCAGATCATATTTGTAAGGTGCGTAGTTGCCATGCCATGCCACCACATCCAATGGCGAATGCGGCAGTGTGGTTTCGTGGAATTTGCCGCACCATTTGATGGTAAGTTTGGTCGGCGTGTCCTTCTCTTCAAACCACGCAACAGGCGTTTTGAAATCACGTGGATTTGCCAGACAGTTCGCACCAATAGGCCCGCGATCAGGCAGCGTAAACTTCGCACCATAGTTTTCGCAAATATAGCCGCGCGCCTTGCCATCCGGCAGCTCCACACGAAACACCATGCCGCGCGGGATAAGGCAAATCTCGTTTGGCTCAATGTCCATAATGCCCATTTCGGTCAAAACGCGCAGGCGTCCAAGCTCCGGCACAATCATCAACTCACCGTCCGCATTGAAGAAATGCTCGTCAACCATATCCGCTGTTGCCGCATAAATATGGCTAGCCATGCCCGCCTGACCATTGACATCGCCAGCGCTCGTCATTGTCCGTATGCTATCGATAAAAGTAACCGGCACTTCTGGAAACTGCACCGGGTTCCACCGCAGCTGGCCTAGCGGCAATTCATGGTCATCCACATTTGGGGCGGATTTCCAGCCCTTATGCTCCACCTGTTTGAAGCGGCCCGTATGGCGCACTGACGGGCGGATACGATAGAGCCATGAGCGCTCATTGGTGCCGCGTGGCGCCGTGAAAGGCGAGCCGGAAAGTTGCTCGGCATAAAGTCCGTAAGCACAGCGCTGCGGCGAATTTTGCCCTTGTGGCAGCGCGCCGGGCAAGCACTCGGTCTCAAAATCATTGCCAAAGCCGGGCATATAATTGAGGGTCATAGCTGGCGCTCCTCTTATCCATCTGATATTCGTTGCATTTGTAACCATCAATTATGTAACTATCAAATGCTTAACATGAAAAATAATGAAAAACTGGACGAAGAATCCATACTGCGACTGGAGACATTTCTGCCCTATCGTTTGATGGTGGCGGCTGAAAAAATCAGTTTGGGTTTTTCAAAAATATACAAAGAAAAATACGATCTCTCCCGCCCTGAATGGCGCGTGCTGGCATCGCTCGCCCAGTTCAGCCGCGCCACTGCAACAGAGGTTGGGGCGCATTCGTCGATGCACAAAACCAAAGTCAGCCGCGCCGTATTCGTACTCGAAAAGCGCAAATGGCTGGTACGAAAAGTGGATGAAAATGATCGGCGCGTGGAATGGCTCGAACTAACTCGCGAGGGCAAAACAAAATTTGCAGCATTGGCCAAATTGGCGAAAGCCTATGAGTTGCAAGTGGTAACGCTGCTTGGCCGCGAAGCATCAGCAAAGTTGGATGAGGCCTTAGCGCGGGTGGAAGATTTGCAGATTTTAGTGTGAGCGGTTTTGCTGGGCTCCAGCCTTCCCCCTTGCGGGGAAGGTGGCCGCGTGAGCGGTCGGATGGGGGTGGTGATGAAGATGTGTTGTTACCGATTAAAATACCGATATCGCTATATTTTGCAAGCTGGTTGATATGATCACCACC
>JANPBE010000607.1:0-4392 GCA_031430295.1 Phyllobacterium sp. | reverse complement strand
GATTTTATGAACGTTAATTGGGGCTGGGGCCTCACCAACACGTCGCTATTTTTATCAGCCTTCTTGATCATGGCGCTCATCGCGCAGTTTTATCAACGCAAATATGTGCCGATGGTTTATTGGACTGCGGTGGTGCTGATTAGCGTTGTCGGCACTTTGGTCACAGACAATCTCGTTGATAATTTCGGCGTCACTTTGCCCACGACAACGGCGTGGTTCGCGGTCGCACTGGGCGTCACATTTGCCATTTGGTATGCATTTGAAAAAACGCTATCAATCCATTCCATCTATAATTTCCGCCGTGAGGCGTTTTACTGGCTGGCCATTCTTTTCACCTTCGCGCTGGGAACAGCCGCTGGCGATCTCATCGCAGAGCGCATGGGCCTTGGCTATTTGGCAACAGGCATTGTGTTCATCGCCATCATTGCAGCAATTGCCTTCGGCTACTACGGGCTGAAGTTCAACGCGATATTGTGCTTTTGGTTGGCCTATATTTTTACCCGCCCCATGGGCGCTTCATTCGGTGATTTGCTCTCGCAGCCGGTAGAATATGGCGGGCTTGGCTTCGGCACTGTTATCACCAGCTTCCTGTTCCTCGGCGCCATTGCGCTGGCGGTGGTCTATATGACGTTTACCCATGATGGCGATGAGGCGGTGCAGGTTAGTTGACTGGAGTGGGCGCTTTCCTGGCGGGAGGCTTTCGTGATAGGCCAGATGAAAGTTGAAGCTAAATGGCGATGCCCCTTCTTCTCCCTGATTCTTCATCGGGGAGAAGATGCCGACAGGCAGATGAGGGGCGAAAGATCAGCGAATTTCAGTGGACTACCGTCCCTCACTCTACCCTCTCCCCGATGAAGAATCGGGGAGAGGAATGCTTGCCACCATCTTGCTTCAATTTTCTGTCCAATAATCCGGACATAGTGCCCAACCCGAGTCCCTCATGAAAATCCTGCTCATCGAAGACGACAAACAAACCGCAGAGTTTATCACTCGTGGCCTCACTGAGGCCGGTCATGTCTGCGATCATGTGGATCGCGGCGATGACGGGTTATTTCAGGCGACCCGAGAGACCTATGATGTTTTGATAATTGACCGCATGTTACCCGTGCTGGATGGCCTGTCGCTCATCAAGGCCGTGCGGGCGGCGGGCAATAAAACACCGGCAATTTTTCTCACGTCAATCGGCGGTGTTGATGACCGCGTTGAAGGGCTGGAAGCGGGGGCCGATGATTATCTGACCAAGCCATTTGCATTTTCCGAACTGATGGCGCGGGCCAATGCGCTAACGCGCCGCCCGCCTACCCAAACTGAAGTGACTGTTTTGCGCGTCGCTGATATGGAGATGGATCTCATCCGCCGCGTGGTGCGCCGTGCCGGACAGGTGCTGGATTTGCAGGCCAAGGAATTTGCGCTGCTCGAAATTTTGATGCGCAACGAAGGGCGCATTCTCACCCGCACAATGCTTTTGGAGCGCGTGTGGAATTTTCATTTTGATCCGAAAACCAGTGTGGTGGAAACTCATATTTCACGGCTTCGCTCCAAAATAGACAAGCCGTTTGACACCCCGCTGCTGCACACGCTGCGTAACACCGGATATAGCGTCCATGCTCCGCGCTAATATTTTGCGCAGCACGCCGCTGCGGCTGGCGGGCCTGTTTGCATCGCTGTTTATCGTCGCGTTTTTGGTTTCCGGCGGGGCGGCCTATCAGAATTTGAAGTCAGAAATCTCGCTGCGCGATGACCGTATCATGAAAGAGAATTTTGACGTTTATGCCGCGTCTTTTCAAACTGACGGCATTCAAGACCTGACCAACAATATTAAGCTACAAATCAATGCCTCGGGCGATGATGAGAATATCTATTTCCTTGCCGCACCGGATGGCACAGTTTTGGCGGGCAATGTCACGTCCATCCCACCGCACCCCGGCTGGTCTAGTGCGAATGGCTCACAATTTGGTTTGGAGGGTGATTTGACCTTCCGGCTTTATGAAGGTGGGTTTGACGGCTATCGTCTGGTTCTTGGTACCAACAATGAAGATACTACCGCGCTAGAAGAGATTGCGATTACCAGTTTCGGGTGGGCATCGCTGATTTCAGTTTTGCTCGCCGTTGGTGGCGCAACATTGCTGGCTTCGCGCGCACGTCAAAGATTGGACGCCGTGCGAGGGTCAATCAACTTGATAGGACAGGGCGATCTTAGTGCACGCATTCCGCTGGTCGGGCGCGGTGATGATCTGGATATTTTAGCCGTTGATATCAATGCGTCGCTGGAGCGGCTTTCGCATTTGGTGGAAGGCATGCGCCAAGTCTCCAATGATATTGCCCATGAGTTAAAAACGCCGCTCAACCGGTTAAAAATCAACCTCGAAACCGCGCGGCAAAAGCAGGGCAAGGGCAAAGCCGTGACCAAAGAGTTGGATGCTTCCATCAAAGAGGCCGACAACATCAATGAAACATTTGCCGCGCTTTTACGCATCGCGCAAATCGAGTCCGGCGCGCGCAAGGCACGCTTTGCCACGGTCGATCTAAATGAGGTTATAGGCGATGTTGCGGAGGCCTATGCCGACGTCGCGCAGGACGCTGGCATGACATTGAGCTTTACGCCACATGCCGCTACTGCGCCGATTTGGGGCGACAATGATCTTCTCACGCAAATGACCGCAAACATTGTGGAAAACTGTATTCGTCATTGTCAAAAAGGCGCAGTAATCGCCGTCTCGCTAGACTCAAATGGCAAAAACACCCGTCTGACAATCGCCGATAATGGCCCCGGCATACCGCAGGCCGAACGGGAAAATGTGCTGCGCCGCCTCTATAGATTGGAGCAAAGCCGCACGACACCGGGATCAGGTTTGGGCCTCAGTCTCGTCAAAGCCATCGCGGACTTGCACGGCGCACCGCTTGTGCTGGATGATAATCATCCCGGTCTTCGTGCCACGCTTGATTTTGCCACCATCAAGCCAAACGCAAACGCTTGAATCAATCCCCTTGCGCGGCTATTTGAAGGGGATGATTTTCCGGCCTCAGCACACCAATGCCCTTCGCTAAGCGCACGATCTACAGGCGGATACCACTGATCTTGGGCAGCCTGCTTCTGCTGTTCGTTGGCACGGCATATTTTATTCTGCCATTTTTCTGGAACCATTTTGAGCATGAACCTCAACTTTCCAGCGTCTCGATGCGCACGCTATCTGCGCAAAATATTCCCGGTGACCCGCTCAATGTCGGGTTCGCGGGTAGCGAAGACGATGTGAGCGCCGCATTTGCGCGCATTGGCTGGGCTCGTGCCGACCCGCTTGATATTAAAAGCGATCTGGAAATTGCAGGAAGCGTGCTGCTGGACCGCGCCTATGCTACAGCGCCGGTTAGCAGTCTCTATTATCTCAATCGTATCGAGGATTTGGCATTTGAAATGCCGGTCGGCGGCAGCGCCGACAAGCGCCACCATATCCGGCTGTGGAAAGTGTTGGACAGTGGCGTTGACGGCCGTGCGGTATGGCTTGGGGCTGTTTCCTTCGATAAGGGTGTGGGGCTAAGCCACTATACCGGCCAAATTACGCATCACATTGATGGCGATTTGGACAAGGAGCGCGATGGGCTGATGACATCCATGAGTGCGGCAGGGCTTGTCTCGATGCTCTATCAGGTCTCCGGCGTTGGCCCGACAATTGCCGGACGCAATGCTGATGGTGATGCCTATTTTACCGATGGTGAAGTGACCATCGCGACGTTGGATATGGACCAGCAATCTGCCTCTACGACCCCGACAATGCTCGACAACCCGCCGCTGGTAAAGCTTAAGCAATCGCTTTGGTCTGCATTTGCCCCGCAAGATCGCCAGTAACAATTGCTGCCATGACTGGTTATTATCGTGCCTTGCGCTCCCTCACGCTTGAATCCAAGCCCACTTGCCGCTATCTGCAAGGCAGAGATTTTTCCAAAGAATATACCCAAGGAATACACAGATGCCCGTTTATCGTTCACGCACCACCACCCATGGCCGTAATATGGCAGGCGCACGCGGACTGTGGCGCGCCACCGGCATGAAGGATGGCGATTTTGGCAAGCCGATTATTGCGGTCGTCAATTCCTTCACGCAATTCGTGCCGGGCCATGTGCATTTGAAGGATCTGGGACAGTTGGTTGCCCGCGAGATTGAGAAGGCGGGCGGCGTTGCCAAAGAGTTCAATACGATTGCTGTCGATGACGGCATCGCCATGGGCCATGACGGGATGCTTTATTCCCTGCCTTCGCGCGAGCTGATTGCTGACTCGGTCGAGTATATGGTCAATGCGCATTGCGCCGAAGCGATGGTCTGCATTTCCAACTGCGATAAAATCACGCCCGGGATGTTGATGGCCTCGCTGCGCCTCAACATCCCGACCATTTTCG
>JANPBE010000606.1:0-1659 GCA_031430295.1 Phyllobacterium sp. | reverse complement strand
CCCGCCATGCCAACAACCATGTTCTTTGGCATACCGGAGAACTTCTGCAACGCCCATACCATCGCATCCAGCGGGTTGGTGATGCAGATAACAAATGACTTAGGTGCATATTTCTTAATGCCCGCGCCCACCTGCTCCATCACCTTCAAATTGATGCCCAAGAGATCATCGCGACTCATGCCGGGCTTGCGGGCCACACCGGCGGTGACGATACAGACATCCGCGCCTTCAATGCCCTTATAGTCGTTCACGCCCACGATGCGGCTATCAAAGCCATCAATTGTAGATGATTGCGACAAATCCAGCGATTTGCCCTGCGGAATGCCCTCGGCAATATCGAACATCACAATGTCGCCAAGGTCTTTAAGACCCGCCATATGGGCGAGCGTGCCGCCAATCATTCCCGAGCCGATAAGTGCGATCTTATTGCGTGCCATTTTTGCGAAATCCCTTGAGATAATGATAGATAGTGGTGAGGAACATATGCGGCAGGAATGCCGCTATTTACGACAATTTCGCGAATTCGTTAGTATTTCTTCAAAATAATATCAACAGAAATATTTGGGTGTAATGATTTCAATCGGTTAGATTGTTTTTGATTTACGTAAACGTCAATATTATTTGAGTAATGGATTAGGCTTTTGACTCAATTAAGCTGACTATTTGTTTTTGCGGCGTCCTGCCGCGCTTGCCAGTCTAGCAACCAGGCGGTGGAGGTCATCTCAAACAATCGTGATGAGGTGCGGGTGAATTCGCCGACTTTAAGGCCCGCTTTTACCTGATAAATCAGGTCCGGACCTGTGGCGGCGGAGATGAACAGACGGGTTTTGGCCTCATAAAGCACGTCAATCAAAATGATAAACCGCTTGGCCTCATTGCGCTTGGAAAAATCCAAGTTCGGCAAATTATCAATGAACAGCGTTGGAAAGCGCGTGGCGAGTTCCAGATAGTCCGCTGCGCCAAGCGGTTTGGCGCAGAGATCATCAAACGATAGCCGCGCGGCATCACTGGATGCGCTGGGAATATCAAAGGCGTGGCCGCGCACTTTCAAATGCAGCGGTGCAACATCTTGATGGGCGGTGGCAAGTTTCCACGCCTCGTCCATCGCTGTCAGCGCTTTAGTATTCAGCGGCGTTTGATACGCGCCGACGCTGGAGAGTTTTTCACGGCGATAGTCGGTGCGGGCGTCTAAGTTCCACACATCGCACTGGACTTTGAGCATATCGACGAAGGGCAAGAACAGCGAGCGGTTGAGGCCATCTTGATAGAGATCATCCGGCGCGACATTCGATGTTGCTACCAGCACCACGCCCTCTTCGAAGAGCGTCTTGAACAGCCGCGATAAGATCATCGCATCGGCAATATCTAACACATGAAATTCGTCAAAGCACAGCAAGCGGCAGTTTTTAGCCAGACCCTTGGCAACGGGAGGAATGGGATCTTCCTCGCGGTTTTCTCCGCGTTTGAACGCTTGGCGATGTTCGTGAATGCGTAAATGCACATCTTGCATAAAGGCGTGGAAATGCGCGCGGCGCTTGGATTTGATCGGGCACAGCTCAAAAAACCAATCCATCAGCATGGTTTTGCCGCGCCCGACCGAGCCGTAAATATAAAGACCACGAACCGGTTTGGTTTCTGCCTTACGGGAAAACAACCAGC
>JANPBE010000605.1:0-4171 GCA_031430295.1 Phyllobacterium sp. | reverse complement strand
CTTCAGTATCAATGAATACCTTAGCGCGTTGCATGGCCTCGTCATCCACTTCGCGCATATGCGGTGCATAAGAGCCAATTAAATCAATGTGTTGACCCGGGCGTAGCCAACTCCCCAAGATGATAGGCTGTGTTGCCAAGGTCGCACATGAAACAATATCTGCTTTCGCGATGCCATCTCGCAAATTTGAAATCGCTGTGGCGTGGATGCCCTTAGCGGACCATTGAGCGACTTGGCGAGTTGCAGATTCTGGTGTGCGGCTCCAGACTAATACCTCTTCGATAGGTCGCACCGCCTTGAAAGCGTATGGTAGTTCGTTGGCGACACGCCCAGAGCCAACGACAAGTAATGTTTTTGCATTCGTGGCTGCTAAATGTTTGGCTGCCAATGCGGATACGGCGGCGGTGCGCATCGCTGTCAGCGTTGCCCCGTCCAATATGGCTTTGTGCTCGCCCGTGGTTTCGTCAAACACCAGATAGCTGGCCGTAATTGCGGGCAGTCCGCGCGTGGAATTGCCGGGCGTGACATTGACGATTTTAACGCCGCCGACACCAAAACCTTGTGCCCACGCTGGCATGAGCAATAGCACTGCGTCTGGCTCACCGCGCTTTTCCATGGTGTGATGATGGCGCTGCGGTGCCGTTGCGCCACTAGCGAAGACTTGCGAAATCGCGGCGATGAGGCCGGGATAATTCAGCGCAGCAGCTGTTTCGGCCGGGGAGAAAAAGCGCATTGGCTATCCTTCAAGAAAATCGTTTTGGTGAAACCCACATTAAATCAAAGCCTTGGTCTTCAAAATCATCAGGCTGTGTATTTGAGAGCAATAAGGAAGCTGCCAAACGGCCTAGAGCTGGCGAGGTTTGAATGCCAAAGCCACCTTGCCCGGCAAGCCAGAACAGGCCTTCGATCTTCTCATCCCAGCCTACGACGGGTGCACGATCTGGCGCAAAGGAACGCAAGCCTGCCCAAGAGTGTGAAACATGGCGGGCGCGGATTATGGTTGATTCACTTAGCCAGTGCATGGCCCACGCGATGTCAAGCTCCTCCGGTTGGGCATCACAGGGCTCGCTGGGATGTTCGTCTGCGGGTGAAATCATCAACTTACCAGCGTCGGGCTTCATATAGAAATCCTCCTCGATCTCCGCGACCTCCGGCAACGTTGCTGCATTGATATCTGGCGGCAGATCAACAGTGATGACGGTGCGGCGCAGCGGAGCAATGCCGATTGGCGCGGCTCCAAATATTGCCGCGCATTGATCGGCCCATGCGCCACTAGCGTTGACTATTGTCGAGGCGGAAAACGGCCCTGCGCTGGTGTCAATTTGCCAAATGCTATGTTTTCTGGTCGCTGTTAGTAGCTCGGCTTTGGTATGGGCGACAACGCCTGACTTTTTGGCTGATTTGATGTAGCTCTGAAACAGATTTGCGACTTCTATATCCCAACAATTGGGATCGTAAAATGCCGAGGAGAAGAACTCTCTTTTGAGAATCGGCGCACGTTTGATCGCGTCTTCAACCGTTAGCATAATCATCTCGTGCGAATGTCGACGCTCTTCGTCAAAAACTGAAGACAGCTTGTCGCGTTTATCCTCGGATGCAATGTAGATTGCGCCTCGTGGATTGAGCAGATTGGTTTCAGAAAAACTTGGTTCAGGCCGCTCTAGAAATGGAAAGCTGAGCTTTGCTAATTTCCCAACCAGCGGTGTGTGGTGGGAATAAGAGAACTCGCCAGCGGACCTCGCGGTCGAGTGATAGCCAAATGCACTCTCGCGCTCTAGAAGCAATATTTTGCGGCTATCGCCCAAAAAATGTGCGAGTGAAAATCCGGCAATACCGCCTCCAATTATGGCGATGTCAAAATGATTGGTCATGGGCAAACTTTGCATTGAAAGGCCGTGCTAATGGTGTTGCACGGCCTTGATAGGCTATACTTATTTCATGGTGAAAATATCTATCTTGAAATATTTATCGTTGATGACTTTGTAAGTGCCGTCTGCGCGCATTGCATCGATGGCTTTATTCAAGGCCTCCAGCGTTGCGATATCTTCTTTGCGAAGCGCTATACCTGCGCCTTCGCCCGCATATTTGGCTTCAGTAATCGCAGCGCCTACCAATTCACAACATGAACCGTCCTTGCCGTTGTTTACCCAGTCCATCATTGGCAGCATATCGCTTACGCCAAAATCTAGGCGGCCGTTGACCAGATCAAGATTAACCTCGTCTTGTGTGGGGTAGGTCTTCAACTCAGCGTCAGGAAATGCAGCAGTCATAAAGTCGGCCTGGGTAGTTCCTGCCTGCGCGCCGATTGTTTTGCCTTTTAGGGTGTCGGCGGTGATCTCTGCAATGCCTGAACCTTTTTTGGCTACGAATGTCATCGCGGCTTTATAATAAGGGTTAGTGAAAGCCACTTTTTGGCGACGCTCTTCTGTGATGGACATTGAGGCAATAATCGCATCATATTTTTTGGCCAAAAGACCGGGAATAATGCCGTCCCAATCTTGCGTGACTATGGTGCATTCCAGTTTCATATGTTCGCAAAGTGCGTTGGCGATATCTATATCAAAGCCGATTACTTTGCCATCTGCAGTGACCGAATTGAAAGGTGGATATGCGCCCTCGGTGGCTATTATAAGTTTATCAGCGGCGAAGCCGATGCTTAGATTTGCGGCGAAAAAGGCAGTGGTCGCCAATGCGACTCTCATTAAATTCTTCATGCTCTTCCCCATTTTTTTGCTCGGTTAATTTTGGTCAAATGAAGCCTAACAGGAGTTGTTGCCCACCCGCAATGATATTAACGCCGACAACTGTGCAGAAAACGCCCCAAAATTGCACAACACATTGCGCAAATTTTATACTTCAAAGTTATTTTGGATAAACCAAATATTGGAGCGTAGCAGGGTCCGCACCGTCAATACGTGCTAACACAGCTCGAGCCAGATCACGACCGGCCTCGCGGAAATCCTCTGTGACCGTAAGTATTTCAGGTTTGTACCATGTCAGCAGTTGACCTGTGTTTTTTGTCACCAGATCAATATCAGTGCCGATTTTTAGTCCTGCCAGCTCAAAGCCGCTGGCTAGCCCTAAAGCGCTGAGAGGGGAACTGCAAATAACACCATCCGGGCGATCAGAGCGTGAGCCAACTTCGAAGCCCAGTTGGCGAATTGCCTCCATTGGCGAATCGACGTCCCGAGATTCCCAAAGATACTCGTCAAATCCAATTTTTCTTAGCGCGGCCTCAAACCCCGCCCTCATGTGTGTGGCGTAGAACAAATTTTTAGGGGGGCCATTTAGCGCTATGCGCTTCCGCCCGCGCTCAGCAAGCATTGCAACTGCGTTTCTCCCATAGGTCTCATTGTCATAGTCATGCCACGGGTGCACCAAGCCCATGTCTGTTCTGCCATGTGTCGCGAACGGGAAGTTCTGCTCCATCAGATATTTCACGCGCCGGTCATAGGCTTCCATTCGAGAAATAATGACACCATCCGACGACCTCGTCTCTACAATGTAGCGTATAGGCTCCATTGGATCTTCCAATGAATATGGTGTGATAACGAGGTGGTAAGGCGTGTCCTTCAGTGCCTCGGTTATTCCATAAACCATTTCTGATACTAACCCGCGTGTATCTTCATGCGTATTGAGTACCAGACTAATTACATTTGTCTTTCCCGTTCGAAGGCGGACTCCGGCGCGGTTAGGGCGATAACCAATTTGCTTTGCAATTAGGCGAACCCGTTCTTTGGTTTCTAGGCCGATCTCGGGCCCGTCTTTTAACGCTCGTGAAACAGTTGTGACGCCAAGCCCTGTGAGAAAAGCAATCGTCTTTAGTGTCGGCTGTCCCTCAGAGGGTTCGCTCACACGCTTGCCTTTTTCACGCAATGCCACTTTTCGTCCTCCCTCGTTAGGTCGCAGACTATCATTAACTGCACACATAAAAGCATATATCTAACGTATGATACAATGTAAATTCTGTAACGATACAGGTACTGAATTTTGTGTGCAACGCAACATATCCAGAAGTGGATAAAGATTTTTTCAGCATTGCAAATCAACTTAATTTTATACGACGGTTTAGTCAAAAAAACTCAAAATATAAAATATAATTGTTTTAATTCAGTAACTTAGTTTCATATGATTGGTATTGGATTATTCCAAAAATATTCCAAACTACTTA
>JANPBE010000604.1:0-4142 GCA_031430295.1 Phyllobacterium sp. | reverse complement strand
AACGGCACGTAGGATTCGGAATAGCCGCCCTCATGGACGATAGCCAAACGCCCGTCGCAAAGCCGGTCTGCCGCCGCCATAACTTCAGCCGTCATCCAGCGGAAGGATTCGCTGTAGAGCATCATGCGGGCGAGCGGATCGAGCGCATTGGCATCGAGGCCGGACGCAACGATGATGAGTTCCGGTCTATAGGCCTGAAGCGCTGGCATGACGAGCAGTTCAAACGCGTCGCGATAGGCTTGGTCACCGCCGCCTGGAAGCAGTGGCACGTTGAGATTATAGCCTCTGCCAGCGCCTTCGCCGCGATAATCCGCTGCGCCGGAGTTGATGGGGAAACAGTTTTCCTGATGGACGGAAATGGTCAACACATCTGCACGATTGAGGAAAATAGCCTCGGTGCCATTGCCGTGGTGAACATCCCAGTCAAGCACCGCAACACGCTTGAGGCCATGATTAGCGATTGCCGCTTCAACCGCTATTGCGATATTGGCAAAGACACAAAAGCCCATGCCCAAGTCCGCGAGACAGTGATGGCCGGGGGGGCGCGAAAGAATGTAGGCGTTTTTTAGATTACCGCTTATCACGGCGTCGATTCCCGCGATGGCAAGTCCGGCTGACTTCTTGGCTATTTCATAGCCGCCCTGCCCGAAACTGGCCTGAATGCCCATGTCGCCGCCGCCCGCGTCACTTAATCTTTTGAATTTATCGAGATAGGCTTGCGGGTGAACGCGCAGCAGATCAACCTCGCTGGCCATAGGCGCGGTGCGCTGATCTAATTGCGCGAGCAATCCAGAGGCATCGAGCAGGCTGCGTAGCCGGCGCTTGGTGTCCGGGGATTCAGCCAAACCGGATGCATTAGGTGGCTGCACCCAACCCCCAACCGGAAACGTACCGGCATGGAGCTGCCCGATATGCCACATGCATTTTTCGTCAAAATAAAAGCCTGTGTTACCCATTGGTCAATCTCCGAAATAAAGCTGGTGCAGTTTTGCGGAATCCCTGCGCAGTTCTTCGCAGGCCCCATCAAACGCAATACGCCCGCTACGCAATACGTAGGCACGGTGACCGACGGCTAAGGCGAGCGAGGCGAACTGTTCGACCAGCAAAATTGACTGGCCGTTTTGCGCAAGGCTTCGTACCATTCGCATCAAACGCTGCACGATGAGCGGGGCAAGGCCCAGCGACATTTCGTCGATCAGCAGAACTTTTGGTTTTGTCAGCAGGGCCCTAGCGATGAGCAACATTTGTTGCTCCCCTCCGGATAGCAGTCCCGCCCGAACATGCCGTCGCTGCAAAAGCTCGGGGAATAGTTCAAACCCTTCCTCCAGTCTTGCCCCATCAACACGGGCGACATCGAGATTTTCTTCCACTGTCAACTCGCGAAACACAGCGCGGCCCTGTTCGACCAAACTCATGCCCTGACAGGCACGCTGATATGGTCCCGCGCCTGCGAGGCTGACTTCAGCTAGCGAGACTATGCCGGACTTGGACGGAATAGCGCCCGCAATGCCTTCCATGAGCGTTGTCTTACCAGCGCCATTTGAACCCAGCAGCACCGTAATCGTACCGGCTTCCACCACCAGAGAGGCATCGCGAACAATCGGCAGTTCGCCGCGATGGACGGTTAGATTTTCAACAGTCAGAGCGTTCACGATGCTAACAGCTCCTCTGGTGCGCCGACATAGGCTTTGATGACATCGGGATTGTTCAATGCCTCGCGCGTTGGTCCGGCGGCAATGACGCGGCCGAAGTCCAGCACGACGATGCTATTGCAGACCATGCGCACCAGTTCCATGTCATGTTCGACAAGCAGCACGGCCGCGCCAAAGCGCTGTGGAATTTCGGCGATACGCGCGGCGAGAGACATGGATTCCTCGTGCGACAACCCAGCGGCAGGCTCATCCAGCAACACAACTTTTGGCCGGGCAGCAAGTGTGCCCGCGATATCCAACAGGCGGCGAGTTCCGGCATCAATCGAGGCGATGGCCGTTACCGGCGGCGGACAGCCGATCCACGCTAATAATTCTGCTTGGTCGCTCTGCGACAGCTTACGTCCGGCTGCCAGATTAAGATAGGTTCCGGCATCAAGCTGCGGAGCGATGCGCGTGGTTTGCCACGTCCGGCGAATACCAATTCTCGCGCATTGGTGAGCCTGCAAGCCATGCAACTCATTGCCATCTAATTTTACCGAACCCTCATAGCTGTAAAGAAAGCCGGTAACTGCATCAATCAATGTGGATTTGCCAGCGCCATTGGGGCCGATAAGGCCAACGACGGATTTTTCCGGCACATCGAAACTGACATTGTTAAGCGCAACAACCGCGCCATACTTCACCGTCAGAGCATTGAGTGACAACACCGGCTTGGCGTCTTTTGCGATGGCGGGAGGTGTCACGTCTTGGGGCGAAACATGGTCCGTGGACTGCTGGATGGTGGCGCTCTTACCAAACAATTTTTTGAGTAATTTGCGCAAATCTTCCGACATTGTGCCACCCATGCTGAGTGCTTGTGTTGCACCCAGAGCAAAGAAAATATTGCCAATATCTTGTGGAAGGCCAAGACGGCGTAGCAATTCGGGAAAGAAAATTACCAGAATGCCGCCGAATATTGCACCTTCGATGAGGTGTGCGCCTGCCATTGTCGCGACGACATAAAAAACCATCGAAACCAGCAGGTTAAAGGATTCCGCTACGAGTGTACCGAGCTGTCCCGCGAGCAACCCCCCACTCAAACCGGCGATGAAGGCGCTTAGTGCAAAGGCACTTAATTTGGATTGTGGAATACTAACGCCATGCGCCGCAGTGCCACGTTCGGAATTGCGGATGGAAAGCCACGAAGCACCCAGCGGCGTGCGGGAGATATAGTCCAACACCAAAGCGATGACAACAAACACAACAACACAGAAAGTGAAATAGGCTTGGTCGGAGCCTAAAAAATCCGGGCGCTTGACGAAGATGAATTTGGATTGTCCCGGAAATGTGTAGGAGAGCAAAACAACATCGAATGCGGCAGCAAAGCCCAGTGTGACAATTGCAAGATTGATACCGCGCAGGCGCAGTGCCGGAAGGCCGATGGCGATGCCAAAGGGCACAGCAGCAAGTCCACCCAGCAAACACCAGAGCAGCAGTGTGCCCGGCGCTTCGATGACATTAAGCCAAGCTACAACCCATGCGCCCATTGCCGCAAATGACATTTGGCACAGCGAAATCATTCCCGCGCGATTGGCCACAAGGCCCACACCTTGCAGGGCAATGGCCGTGATAATCACGCCTGTGAACAGGAATACCCAATAGGACTTGAGGCCATAATTTATAAGCAGCGTGAGCAGCAAGGCCGCGCCAATTGTGATCAATGGCTTTGGAATTTCAGCGAGCGTCATCCCAGCGCGCCTTTCTTTGTGACCAAAGTAAAACAGCAAGGATGATGAGAAACGGAACCGAACTACGGAATTGTGCAAGGCTTTCCAACCCGGCAGCAAAACCTTCAAGTAGACCAAGGCCAATGCCACCAAAGAAGGTGAGCCAAAAGCTGCGGAATGAGCCAATCAAGGCGGCGGCGAAAGCTGGCACAACCAACATGCTGAAGGTCATAAAGTTGGGCGCACGCTGCGGCGCGATAATCATCAGCGCCAGTGTCGTCGCCAATCCGGCGATGGCCCAAACGCCGATAGACAGTTTTTTGGCGGGAATGCCTGTTAGTTCAGCGGTAAGCGGGCGTTCGGAAAGGGCGCGCAATTTCAAGCCTGTACGCGTGTGGTTGAGAAACTGTGTGGCGCCAATTGTAAATGCCAAAGCCATCGTGATGCTAACAAGCGCGGCGCGGGTTATAACCACACCTGCAATTGAGAACGCTGCGCCGGGGACCAAATCAGGGAATGGGCGCGGGTGTTGTCCGCCGGTAAGGCGAAGGCCAAGCGCGATCATGCCGACCAATAGTGCGACAGTGACTGCGGCCTTAGTTTGTGGGGCCGATGATGCAAACCAGCGGATCATGACAGCGCCGAGCAGCACGGCAGTTAATGTGCCAACGGCAAGTCCGAAAACTACCGAAATAGAAAGTGATGCGCCCTGCTCACTGAGCATTACCATAGCGAAGGTGCCACATGCACCGATGGCTGCGCCAGTAAAATTGACCACGGCCAC
>JANPBE010000603.1:0-5831 GCA_031430295.1 Phyllobacterium sp. | reverse complement strand
GACAGCGAGCGCACCGGCCTTTTTGCGGACTGATCGGCTGAGAAAACGCATGACCAGCCCCAACAGTGGATTTAGTCCGAATTCTTTAGCAAATGTCGGGTCAGGCGGGCCAGAGATTGAAACCAGTTGACCACCTGGCTTTAGAACGCTTAGCGATTTTTCAAGCGTCTTTGCATCCTGACTATTGAGGACAAAATTATAGCCAGACAGCACAGTCTCAAAGTCTTGGCTTTTATAGTCAACGACAACATCGGCGCCGAGGCTTTTTACAAACTCAACATTCTTGGTGCTTGTCGTCGTGGCAACTGTTGCGCCCAAGTGCTTAGCCAGTTGAATGGCAAATGTGCCAACGCCGCCTGAGCCAGCCTGAATGAAAACCTTCTGGCCTCGCTTAACTTTGCCACCTTCAACCAACGCCTGCCATGCCGTCAGTCCTACCAACGGGATAGAAGCAGCCTCCGCCATCGTCAAATTTTTCGGCTTCAAGGCCACATCGGCCTCGTCCATGGCAATGAATTCTGCAAAAGTCCCAATGCGGTCCTTCGCAGGGCGTGCATAAACTTCATCACCTACTTTGAATTTCCGGGCCTTGGCTCCAACCCTTACCACGACACCCGCCACGTCATTGCCAAGTATCAATGGAAATTTATAAGGCAGAAGAAGCTTGAATTCCCCATCTCTAATTTTGCTGTCCAATTGGTTCACACTGGTAGCGTGGATTTCAACCAAGACGTCATTGTCCAGCAGTACCGGTATTGGACTTTCACTAAGCCGCAAAGTTCCACCTTTTTTATAGCCTTCAATGGAGAATGATTTCATTGGAGTTACCTTCACTTAGCCATGGAATTTTAATAAATTTTCTGTTACTATCATTTTAGTAGTATGTCGCTATCGAAATGATACTTACATGAAAAATATTTCTGAACAACCTTGTCTCATCGCCCGCAGCCTCGCGCTTGTTGGCGATGCTTGGAGCATCCTGATTATGCGTGATGCTCACTCAGGCCTCACCCGCTTCGATGATTTTCGAAAAAGCCTCGGCATCGCACCAACAATGCTGACGAGTCGGCTGTCATCCCTAACCAGTGAAGGACTACTGGAAAAACGCCGCTATTCGCAGCGTCCACCTCGGGATGAATATGTACTGACAGACGCCGGACGTGATTTTCTGCCCGTACTCTTTGCCATGGGCGCATGGGGCAACAAACATCGCGGCAGCGGCGCGGTAACGCGGTTTTTTGATGCCGAGGCAGGAACAGAGATCGATGCCATCACAATAGATCGCAATACGGGCGCACTGGTGGGCACACGCGCAATTCGCATTGAGGTGCCTCAGTAAGCCTTAATCACTCAATCTCCCCGCGCGCCTTGGCATCAAAAGCCTCGCGCGCCGTCGTCACCTGCTGCAAATTGCTTTCCGCCCAGCGCCACACATCGCAGAAAGATTCGGCAAGGCTGAACCCAAGCTCAGTCAAACGATATTCCACCTTTGGCGGTACAACGGGATGCACCGTGCGGATAATAAGCCCGCCGCGCTCCATCTGTCGCAATGTCTGCGTCAGCATTTTTTGGCTGATACCGCCCGCTAATTTACCAATTTGCGAGAATCGTAGTTCGCCGTGCTGCGTCAGCACTTCCAAAATAATCATTGTCCATTTGTCAGCCACCTGCCCGATCATCTCGTTGACCAGCATCTCAACACGCGGGTCCAGCGGCGCTTCCTGCACGGGCTTGATCTTGATAGCACTGATGGGCATTTTGACACTCTCCAAATGGTAAGTATAAATCTTTTCGGTGCGTACTTTCTAACGGTTAGTGTAAAACCTATATCAGAATTGTTGCTACCCGCAACAGATACAGGAGACAAACATGAACCTCACCAACAACACCATTCTCATCACCGGCGGCAATGCTGGCATCGGCCAAGCACTCGCCATCGCGTTGCAAAAGGCAGGCAACAAGGTCATTATTTCAGGCCGCAACGAGGCGACGCTGAAAGCAACCACCGCTGCCAATCCCGGCATGGACTATGAAGTCGTCGATATGCAAGACGCTGCCTCTATCCAATCGCTCGCCGCAAACGTAATCGCCAAACACCCCGCGCTCAACGTCCTCATCAGCAATGCCGGCATTATGCTGGCCGAAGATGTGCTGGCTGGTTCTGGCAATTTGGCCGATGCTGAAGCCATGATTACCACAAACCTCACCGGCCCCATCCGCCTCAACACCGCGCTGCTGCCGCATCTGTTGAAGCAGTCAGCGGCAACCATCATCACTGTGTCCTCGGGCCTCGCCTTCGTACCGCTGGCCATCACGCCAACCTACAGCGCCACTAAAGCCGCCATCCATTCCTATTCGCAAGCCCTGCGCCACCAGTTGCGCAACACATCGGTGGAAGTACTAGAACTAGCCCCTCCCGGCGTCGCGACGGACCTGATGCCCGGCCACAAAGATAAAGCAAACTCCATGCCACTTGATGCCTACATCAGCGAAGTCATGGAACTTTTGAAAACTGCGAAGGGTGAAATTCTGGTAGAACGGGTGAAATTCCTGCGCAATGCTGAAAGCACGGGCGCTTATGCGAATGTGTTTGGAATGCTAAATCCAGTGTGAACGTTTTGATAAGTCAAAACTGAGTTGCAAGAAACGGGTGTCGCTTTCGCTTCGGCCGGTCCAGTCTCAAAAAAATGGAGATTACAATGGACTTTCAAATTAGCGGAATCGACCCCGAACCTTATCGCCATCTCTATGGCCTAAGTGACGCCGAGTTAAAAAAGCACGGTGCGCTTCGCTACACAGTAAATACAACACCGGGCTTTCCAGATCGCATTGAAATGCGTGACGGAGCTGTTGGCGAGACTATGCTGCTCATCAATTATGAGAGCCAGCCAGCGAAAACACCTTACCGCGCCACACATGCCATTTTTGTGCGCGAGGGCGCGCAGACAATGTACAGCGAGATCAATACTGTGCCAGAAGTTATGGCTCTACGTGTCTTATCAGTGCGCGGCTTCGATGTGCATGGAATGCTACTAGACGCAGATGTAGTGGGTGGTCACTCGCTGATTCCCGTCATCGAACGTTTGTTCAAAAATGCTGCCATTTCATACTTGCATGTGCACAATGCAAAACAAGGCTGCTACTCAGGGCGGGTGGATCGCGTTTGAAAACAGCTGGTTGGCCGTCGAATTAGAGTTATGAGGCAGGTACTAAGGTGAGATTGCCGCCAATCCAAACAGGAGTGCTGCATCAAACTGGTGCGCGTCATACGTTACGATGGTCTGCTTGCCTGCCTCCGCTATCGCCAAATGGAGCGCATCAGCTGCACGAAGTTGGTGACCTCTTTTGCCAACCATTTCCGTGGCCCGAAAGAAATGTTGCCGGACCACAGGCCGCAGATCCAGAGTCTCAAGAAATCAATGATTAAAAAACGACAGTGCCGCATCGCGCTCTTGTTCAGAATGTTGTCCCGTTCTCTGCTTTAGCCCCAGTGCCGAAGAAACCTACGTGACAACCCAATCACTGACTGCGCAAGAGCCGACCGCTCTATCACGCAGCCACAAACGGGCTGATGCGCTATTCGGTTCTCTTGTCAGCGCTGATACGACAAACGACGTGTCGAGATAGAACATTAATGACCGTCGTCCCGCATGGCACGGACAAACTCTCCCGCAGTCTGCTTCTCAATAGGCATAACGCTCGCAAGAGCTTCCAGCTCCTCAAAGCTCAAGGGCTTAACCTGCTTTTTCATTGGAACAATTTCTGCAATCGCTTTGCCGCGCCGCGTGATCTGGATGCGCTCGCCCTTTTCAACGCGGTCCATAACCTCGCTTAAATGCGCTTTGGCTTCGGCAAAATTCATCGTGCTCATCGCGTGACCTCGTGACCTATACATAGGTCACATAACACGAGCGGCGCGATCAAGCAAGAAATCTACTTCTTGGCCCGAAGCCCAGCATCCAGCGCCAGCCTCACCCACGTCGCCATAACATCGCTATCATCATACGCATCTTCGGGAATTGACCAGTACGGCATTTTCACTTGGCTACCGGTCTTATTGTGCTCGTAGCCCCATTGCTTGCAGCCCGCCGCTTCAAATTGCGGGGCGCTGGCCGCATCGGCTTTCAGCAAGAGATCGCCGTCAAACACGCAACCAATAATCACGCCGTGGGCATAAACGCCCGTGCCGCCAAAAAACTTCTTCACCGTCACAGGCACGACAGATTGGAATATCTCTTCGATGGCAGCTTTATCCAAGTGTTTAACCCAGCGCTGAAAGCGGCGCGGCTTTGATTTCCACGCTCTCGCCGCAACCGCAGGCTGAGGTCTGGTTTGGATTGTGGAATGTAAAACCGGTGCGCAGCGCCGTCTGTTCAAAATCCATCTGCGTGCCGATAAGATAAAGCACCGCTTCCGGCGCCACAAACACCTTCGCGCCGTCCAGCTCAATCACATCCTCGCGTGGCTTGGCCTCGGATGCTAAGTCAATGGCATATTCCATGCCAGCGCAGCCGCCCTTTTTCACGCCCACACGAATGCCCAAAGCATCCGGATTGGCGGACATAATTTCCTTTACCCGCGTACCCGCAGCGTCAGTCATCGTCATAACGGCAAAACGGCCCATGTTTATCTCCAATGAGTCAGGTTCAAGGCCTGAGAATTGAGTCTAGCGTTAAGATGGTGAAGAAATGCCCCTCACGCAAGAGTACCAATAAAAATAGCCCCACGCTCACCAAAACACAATGTGTCGAGTAAATGCGGGGCTATTGAAATTAAACTAGCTCCAGAGCGCTTAAGCGCCTTTGAGCAAGTTTCCAAGTGCCAGCACGACATAGGCCGCAGCCATGATCCATACCGCAGGAACAGGAATGAAGCTGGCAACGCCAAGCGCTGCAAGAGCGCCGAGAACGGCGATAACGACAGAAATAAGAAACACGATCATTGTTGGTGCGCTGAGGTTCATTATGGTCTTCCTTGGTTGATTCGAGAGTTTATATTAGCACATCTGAACTAATATTGATATTGGACGGATGATCGTTTGTCAGCGATGGAAATTCGCTGCGATGAGTCAGATAATTTGGTTTTCGAGAACCGGAGCGGAGCGTACATAAAGTACGTGAGCACCGGAAGCGCAGAAACACTGAATTATATGGCCATCGCAGTAGAGTTTACACGCTGAGAAACCTAATACCAGCCTACCGCCACTTGCGCCTCTTCAGACATTCTGGCCGCGCTCCATGGCGGGTCGAACACCATCTTAACATCAACGCCCGAAACACCTTCAACAGAGCCAACGGCATTTTCCACCCAGCCCGGCATTTCGCCAGCCACAGGGCAACCCGGCGCGGTCAATGTCATGTCGATTTTCACTGAGCGATCATCTTCAATGTCGATCTTATAAATCAGGCCAAGCTCGTAAATATCCGATGGAATTTCCGGATCATAAACGGTCTTTAGCGCCGCGATAATGTCATTGGTCAGCCGCGAAAGTTCCTCGGCAGGGATAGACGATGAGCCCGTCACCTGCTCGTCCAATTTTTCCTGTACCGTCAAATCATCCATGATAAATCCTCACGAGAAAAATGCCCGCGCCTTTTCCAGTGCTTCTGCAAGCACATCAATTTCCTGTATCGTATTATACATGCCAAACGAGGCACGGCAGGTGGATGTCACGCCAAAGCGCTGCATCAATGGCTGCGCGCAATGGGTGCCCGCCCGAACGGCAACACCCGAACGGTCAATCACCATCGAAACATCATGCGCGTGAATGCCTTCCAGCGCAAATGAGACGATAGCTCCCTTGCCCGGCGCATTGCCATATATCCGCAACG
>JANPBE010000602.1:0-2808 GCA_031430295.1 Phyllobacterium sp. | reverse complement strand
CCTGTGAGCGCGGTGCCCCCATGATGCTCAGGTCCGCCGCATCTCCTGGGTCGTGGGGACTCGTCGGCCGGTGTGGTATTTCCCCGCGTGGAAGTCTCGTAACGAGTATGCCTACCGGCCGACCCCAATTTTCTTAAAGTCGCTTGAAAAGCTGCATTGATGGTCACCTGAAGCAATTTTCTGCGCTTCCAGTGCTCATGGACTTGATGTCCACTGCGCTCCGGTTCTCAAAAATCACTTCATTTGGCAGGTCACTACAGCTTTTGAAGCGACTTCTCACTGGCGAAATTCAGCGAACAAAAAAGCCGCCTCAAAACGGGCGGCTATTTTATCAGATTGTGTGAATCAAATTACTTGATCTTCACTTCCTTGAAATCAACGTGCTTGCGTACGACGGGATCGTACTTACGCTTGAGCATCTTTTCCGTGTAGGTACGGCTGTTCTTTGTCGTTACGTAGAAGAAACCAGTATCAGCTGTCGAAATCAGCTTGATTTTGATGGTCGTTGCCTTGGCCATTTTATTTGTCCTGTCTTGCCGGATTTAACCGCGTCATATTAAACGCAACAGACCGGCGGTTACCGGCTTCACGAATTTGGCCGGAAACTACGGATTGTCGAGAGAATGTCAACCCCGCTTGTTGGTGAAGATGGTCCTTGTGAGGGCAACAATGAGATAAAAGGTAAAAAATAACGCAAGCGCCCATGCAAATCCGTGTGGCCCCGCAATATCCATGCTCACACCGATGGCTTGCGGGCCGACCAACATGCCAATCGCATAGCAAAATATGAAAGCCGCGTTAGCGGACGCTAGTTCTTGGCCACTGAGTCTTGAACCTAAATGCGCGAGACCTACGGTATAAAGTCCGGCAATCATGCCGCCCCAGACGAACATTAAGCTCGCCAAAAGATGCCAGTTGCCGGAAGCTGCGGGCATGAGTAGCACGCCTGCCAGCCCAAGCGCGGCGATAACAATTAATATCACCCTGCGGTCCTTTACGCGGTCGCTAAGAAGGCCGAGCGGGATTTGGAACATAACGTTGCCAACGCCAATCATCGTCATCAGCAGGGCCGTATCACCCTCGCTATAGCCAAGGCGAGAGCCATAGACAGGCAGCAGTGCAAACCCGCCGGTTTCGACAGCGCCATAGACCAGTACGGCGGCGGTGGCGGTGGGAACCTTCGTGATATAGGGGAGGAACGGCACTTGCTCTTCGGACTGAATATCCGGGCTCTCTCGCCAGGCAAGCGCTACGGGAATTATCGCCAGCAGCACCACCGCACTGCCGATGGCGAACGGCAAATAGCCATGGCTACCGACTTTGGAGAAAATATAGGGCCCTAGCGCGAAGCCGAGCGACAAAAGCGTGGCATAGATGCCCAGCACTAGACCACGATATCTGGCGGGCGTGGAATGGCTGATCCAAAATTCAGACAGAATGAACAGCACCGTCAGCGCCGCATGAAGCGCGAAGCGCAGCACAATCCAGCTCCAAAACGAGGACACTAGATAAAAGCCGGAGAAGGTGGCAGCGCCGAATATCATCGTTAGAATCATCGCGGTAGCCACGCCCACGCGCGAGGCAAATGGTGTGGCCAGCGGCGCGGCCATGATGGAGGCGATGCCGGCAAAAGCCGTATTGAGCCCGATCATTGAGGCCGAATAGCCACGGTTTTCAAGAATCACCGTTAATAGTGGCATCCCGAGCCCGATGCTCGTGCCAACGACACTGATAGAGGCAATGGCTGCGGCGGCGGACAGCCAGTGGACACGGTCGTCTTCTTGTATGCTCAAAGGATGGTTCCCGCTGTCATGTCACGCTGCGCACATATTTGCCGTACCGTTGCTGATACGTCGGGATTTCATGGCTGGATTGTAACGTTGGGTCAATCGTGAGGCGGTTAAAAACGTCGGATAAGATTGAGCGTGTAATGTTTGGTAGATCCAGCTCTTTGGTCTCAGTGTAAGTTGGCCACGTCATGTCCTCCAGTTCATCGCCGCCTTGGTGCACCGTCACCACAGCACATTCGCGAAAACAAGCGAAGAAACTGGTATCAAAGCGTCTTTTAAGGCCCGGCGGCGTGATGGCGCGGGCGATTAGCCGTAGTGCGCGCAGATTGGGCGCATGGGCTAAATCCACGAAAATCTGCCAGTCCTGGGTGTTGGCTTGGAACGACGAGGGCAGGCCGATCAACAGGCCGGTTTCCTCATAGGTTTCACGAATGGCTGACATCGCGAGTGCCGACGCTCGCCGTGCGCTGATTTTCATGGCCTTGGAAAATGCAGCGCTATTGACCTCATCAAGCCCATGAGGCGTTTTGATGCCATGGTCGCACGCATCTGTCCTGCCGCCGGGAAATACATATTTATTCGGCATAAACACATGGGCGCTGCTGCGACGGCCCATGAGAAAGCGCGGCTCGTTGCCTGAGCGGTCGATGAGTATGAGAGATGCGGCGAGCGCTGGTTTTAGTGGTTTGGCTTGTGTCTCAGATGACGTTGACGTGGTCATCTTCGCCGCCGAACCCGTGCATATAGTTTGCCCATTGCAGGCCGATGATCGCGCCTTTGACGGGCTGGAGTAGGCCAAGCGACATAATTATTGTGACAGGTATCCACAAGGCCAGATGCAGCCAGCTAGGCCAGTTTGTCAGCATTTCGGTCGCCATAAAGCCGCCGACAACTATGTGCCCGACAATGGATACCACTATGTAGGCGGGCAAATCATCGGCGCGTTGCGGGGTGAAATCCTCACCGCAAACCGCGCAATTATTCACCGGCTTCACATAGGCGCGAAACAGCTTGCCGT
>JANPBE010000601.1:0-1230 GCA_031430295.1 Phyllobacterium sp. | reverse complement strand
CAGATTGAAAACATGGTCACCAAGGGTGCCAAGGTTCTCATCATCGCTTCAATCGATGGCACAACATTGTCCGATGTTTTGCAAAAGGCGCATGATGCAGGTATCAAGGTATTCGCCTATGATCGCTTGATTTCCAAGACTGCAAACGTTGACTACTACACAACATTCGACAATTTCGGTGTTGGCGTTCTTCAGGGCAACTCGCTCATCGAAGGCCTCAAGGCTGCCGGTAAGGCTCCATACAATGTTGAATTGTTCGGCGGCTCGCCAGACGATACAAATGCCGGCTACTTCTACAATGGCGCGATGTCCGTTCTTCAGCCAATGATCGACTCGAAGGAAATCGTCATCCAGTCCGGTCAGACAGGCATGGATAAGGTTGGCACACTCCGTTGGGACGGCGCTGTTGCGCAAGCCCGTATGGATAACCTTTTGTCGGCAAACTACACAGACAAGAAAGTTCAGGGCGTTCTGTCACCTTATGATGGTTTGTCGCGCGGCATCATCTCCTCGCTCAAGGGCGTGGGCTACGGCACAGCTGAACAGCCAATGCCAATCGTCACCGGTCAGGATGCTGAATTGCCATCCGTCAAGGGCATGATTGCAGGCGAGCAATATTCGACAGTGTTCAAAGACACACGCGAATTGGCCAAGGTAACAGCCGGTATGGTTGACACTGTTCTTTCCGGCAAAGAGCCTGAAATCAACGACACCAAGACTTATAACAACGGCGTAAAAGTGGTTCCAGCATACTTGTTGACACCGCATTCCGTTGGCAAGGCTGACATCAAGACAGCGCTCGTCGACTCTGGTTACTACACACAAGACCAGATCGATAACTAATCCTGCGGGGTTAAGGCGAGCCCTGCACTTGCGGGGCTCGTTTTTTTTCGCTTATGTATAATGGTGACTATGTGATTTGCTAAAAATGCGTGGGGGAGAGACATGCAGCCTATCCTCGAAATGCGGGGCATTACCAAGACGTTTCCGGGCGTGAAAGCGCTGACGGATGTTAAACTTACGGTGAATCCCGGTGAAATTCACGCCGTCGTCGGCGAAAACGGCGCTGGTAAATCCACGCTGATGAAGGTGCTATCAGGCGTTTATCCGCATGGCACCTATACCGGCGATATTGTTTTTGAAGGCGTAGAGCGCAAATTTGCGACGATTGCCAATAGCGAAGACACCGGCATTATTATTATCCATCAAGAGCTGGCACTTGTGCCGTTG
>JANPBE010000600.1:0-2250 GCA_031430295.1 Phyllobacterium sp. | reverse complement strand
ACGGCCAAGCTGGCCCCATGTCATCACTTCGATGATTTCTTCCACCGTGCCGATGCCGCCCGGCATGGCCACAAACGCATCCGATTGTTCAAACAAAATATGTTTGCGCGCGTGCATGTCCTTGGTAACAATGAGCTCGGTCAGCGGCTTTTTGCGGTGGTCGGATGTTTCCTTTGGCAGAAGAAATTCTGGGATAATACCAATCACGTCGCCGCCCGCTTCAAGCGCGGCGTTGGAAACTGTGCCCATAATGCCCGTAGTGCCGCCGCCATAAACCAAACGTAGTCCCGCGTTGGCGATAGACGTGCCCAAAATAGTAGCCGCAGTTGCGTAGTCCGGATGATTTCCCGGCGAAGACCCGCAGTAAACACAGATGGATCGAATCTCAGTCATGCTCGATTTTCGCAACGAACTTTGCCTTGCGTCAAGGCAGTTTTACAGCTTTCTTGTGAAGCGGCAAAAAACAGTCTAAGTGACTAAAAAAATGTCAGAAAATGGCACACGTAATGGGGCATATAACAGGGGTTAGCAGGCATGAATCGGTTTCAAGCGTTATTTATGGGTTTCGCCGCAACTGCGGGCGCAACAGGCATCGCGGCTTACAATGGCGTGTTCAATCAGCCAACACCGCCAGCGCAAATTGCCACTGTGCCAGCCACACCCGCTGATCCGACAAAACCGGTAATAGTTGCAGAAACGCCAAAGGTCGAAACACCTGCCGCTGGCGAGGTGGCCAAAGTTGATCCAGCAACGCCAGCTGTTGAGGTCGCTAAAATCGATCCAGCTGCTCCTGAAGTCGCAAAAGTCGATCCAGCTGCACCGGTAGTCAAAATGGATGCAACAGTGGTTGCGCCGACCACAGCGGCAGTAATGGCACCATTATTTGATGTGTTGCGTGTGCAAGCCGATGGTTCTGTTGTCATCGCAGGCAAGGCTGATAAAGACAGCCACGTTGAAGTGGTTTCCGGCGCTGATGTACTCGGTTCCGCCAAGACCGAGGCGAACGGCGATTTTGCTATTATTCTGGCTGAAACTTTGAGGCCTGGCGATTATCAATTGGTACTCCGTTCCACAATGCCCGATGGGCGCGTCGCCACATCCATCCAAACGGCGACTGTTTCAATTCCAGAAAAGTTGACCGGACCGGTTTTGGCGCTGGTTGAGGAACCCGGCAAGCCAAGCCGCATCATCACTGTTCCGGAAAAGACGGCTGAAATCGCAGCCGCCACTCCAGCGGCAGATGCGCCCGCCGCCAGCACAACCGCAACCACTGAAATTGCCAAACCAGCCGATGCCGCCGCCGCGCCCGCCACCGAAGTGGCCATTGAGGCCGTGGAAATTGAGGGCGATAAAATTTTCATCGCCGGTAAAGTTAAGGGCGCTGCCACAGTGCGCCTCTTTGCCAATGATGTTTTATTGGGTGACACCAAGCCGGGCGAGGGCGATCGGTTTTTGGCCGAATTGGTCCATGCCATGCCAGTTGGTGATTATATCATTCGCGCCGAAGGTTTAGCCGTAGATGGCGTGACAATTGTCGCCAAGGCGTCCGTGCCGTTCCAGCGCGTTGCAGGTGACAACGTGGCAGCGTCGACTGCCCCAGTTGATTCCGCAAAGCCTGCTGATGCAACATCAACAACGCCAGCAGCGACGCTTGCTGTGGTTGCCGAGGCCAAAAAATCGGTCATAATTCATCGCGGTGATACACTTTGGCAGATTTCACGCCGCGTCTATGGCCGAGGCGTGCGCTATTCAACAATCTACCTTGCCAACAAGGAAGCGGTTGACGATCCGAACCGCATATACCCTGGCCAAGTTATGACCCTCCCGGCAAAGACTACCGAGGGCGAAGATGCCGATCCTGCGGCCATTGAAAAGCTAAACGCGGCAACAAAAGGCTGATTGCCGCCATTGCATATCCATCGTTCATCGTATATCGCCGATGAACGATGGAGCTTAAAACCAAACTTGAGTCGCAACATGATGCCAGTATCGCGGATACGGCGCTGGCAGCTGATTTGTTCGCGTTGGCCCATCCCGTCCGGCTTGCCATCGTGCGCCATCTCGCCAGTTCATCGGCCTGTTGCAACAAAGATGTTGTCAGCCGCGTTGGCCTTGCGCAATCCACAGTCTCGCAACATTTGAAAATCCTTGTCGATGCTGGTCTGGTCAACTTTGAACCGGACCGCCAGCGCTCCCGCTATTCGCTCAATCACGCGCGGCTTGGTGAAGTCACCGCCGCTTTGGAAGCAC
>JANPBE010000599.1:0-2457 GCA_031430295.1 Phyllobacterium sp. | reverse complement strand
TTCTTCCGCAATACGCGCAAGTGCAAAAGCCTCATATCCATCCGGCACATTATCAATGGTCGTATCGCTGACGCCAGCTCTCAGTCCTAATTTAGCAAATGTTGACATCAGAGATCGCGCACCCGCGTGGCATGACCCATGATACGGCGAAACAGCGGCGTGTCTGCAACAGCTGGCACATCAAGCTCGCCCGTAATCCACTGCAACAAATCGCGGTCATCTGTCTCCAGCATCATTTCATATTCGTCGAGATCACGCCCGTCGAGCACCGCAATTTCTGCGTCTGCAAAACCGCCCAGAATCAAGTCCATCTCACGGATGCCGCGATGCCATGAGCGAAACAAAAGCTTCGCACGGCGCGGGTCAAGTTTATTGGAACTGATGGTGCTTCCGGTCATATTTCAAAGTCCTGATTGTACGCGAGAGACATATAGCTGGGTATGGGCTGAAAGCTAGTCTTGTATGATGGCCACGAAAAATACATGTTAGAAACATGCGCCCCGAAATACTCAATAAGCTCTTCACGAGCGTCTCCACCTTGGAAGGTATTGGCCCCAAAACGGTCAAGCTACTGGCGAAGCTTTTCGCCATGGCAGATGGCGAAGAGCCGCGCATTATCCGCCTCGTCACGCATCTGCCAAGCGGCGTCATAGATAGGCGTAATCAGCCAGAAATTGCGTATGCCGCAGAGGGCGCCATCGTCACCTTAAAGGTGCGCGTGGACCGCCATCAACCCGCGCCACGCGGCAAGGCGAATATCCCTCATCGCGTGTTCTGCCACGATGAAACAGGAGAGATTGGACTGGTCTATTTTCGCGCCAATCAGCAATGGTTGGAGCGGCAGTTTATCGTTGGTGAAACGGTGTTTGTCAGTGGCACAATGGAGTGGTTCAATGGCCGGCCCACCATGGTGCACCCTGACCATGTGGTGTCATTCGCTGACGCGGCTAACCTTCCGCTAGTCGAACCAGTATATCCTCTCACCGCAGGCATAGGGCAAAAGCTGCTGCGCAAGGCAATCCACACGGCATTGAACTCGCTACCGGTTTTACCCGAGTGGCAGGACGCGGCGTTTATGCTCAAAAATAGCTTTAAGTCCTTCAACCAATCAATAATTGACCTTCATAATGTAAAGGAACCAATTGATTTAGATATACAATCTCCGCTTACACGACGCTTAGCATATGACGAATTATTGGCGGGGCAATTGGCAATTTCGTTGGTGCGGGCGCGAATGCGGACTGTCACTGGTTTGCCAATGATTGGGACGGGGCAGATAACGAACGCTATCAGGGCTGCGCTTCCCTTTAAACTGACCAGTAGCCAAGAACAGGCACTCAAGGAGATCGGCGCGGACATGGCGTCCCCTGACCGCATGATTAGATTGCTGCAAGGCGATGTTGGCTCGGGCAAAACCGTAGTGGCATTGATGGCGATGGCGCAGGCCGCCGAGGCCGGATTTCAGAGCGCTTTGATGGCCCCGACAGAGGTGCTGGCACGGCAACATTATGCCACGATCAAGTCCATTGCCGAACGCGCCGGTATGAGCGTCGCCATACTCACGGGCCGCGAAAAAGGGCTTACCCGCGCACCCATTTTGGCTGGGCTTTTGGATGGCACAATTGACATTGTGATTGGCACGCATGCCCTGTTTCAGGAGGCAGTTTCTTATCACAAATTGGGGCTGGCAATTGTCGATGAACAGCATCGTTTCGGCGTTCACCAACGTCTTGCCCTTACCCAAAAAGGCGCGGCGGCTGACCTACTGGTGATGACGGCGACACCCATTCCGCGCACGTTGGTGCTCACGGCTTTTGGCGATATGGATGGTTCCAAGCTCACCGAAAAACCTGCGGGACGAAAGCCGATCAAGACCGTCTCCATTCCCTTCGAGCGAATGGATGATGTAATTGACCGCATCGGTAGCTCGCTAAAGGAAGGCAAGAAGGCATATTGGATTTGCCCTCTCGTGGAGGAAACCGAAGAGGTTGATGCGACTGCCGCCGTCGTTCGCTTTGAAGAATTGCGCGAGCGTTTCGGGCCGCGCGTGGCGCTCATGCATGGTCGCATGAATGGCGCGGAGAAGGATGCGGCGATGCTGGCGTTCAAGACGGGCGAGGCCCGAATTCTGGTCGCGACCACGGTTGTTGAAGTCGGTGTCGATGTGCCGGACGCCACGATTATGGTCATCGAGCACGCAGAGCGCTTTGGTCTCTCACAACTCCACCAGTTGCGCGGACGCATCGGGCGTGGCTCGGAAGCCTCCGTTTGTCTGCTTCTCTATCGCGGACCTTTGTCTGAATCCGCCCACAAACGCATTGCCATTATGCGCGAGACGGAGGATGGGTTTCGTATCGCCGAGGAAGACTTAAAGCTGCGCGGTGAAGGCGAATTGCTTGGCACGCGGCAATCCGGCACGCCGGGATTCCGCATTGCCAATCTTGCCGAACATCATGA
>JANPBE010000598.1:0-9332 GCA_031430295.1 Phyllobacterium sp. | reverse complement strand
CTGTCTCACCCGGTCCAACGCGATAAGCGCTTGACGCAGCTTTCGCCGGACAAGACAAGGACCATGTCATGCAAAGTGCACCAAGTGAGAGAATAGCTTTTTGAGCTTTTGTCATTGCGTTTTGCTCCATTTAGTTTCTTTGAGATCAGTCCAAGGAACTTGCGTCACGAAATCATAAACCGGGCCGCCCGGCTTTCCCCAGTTACTTGACCATATTATTTGCGAACCATCCGGTGACGATGACGCATGAGCCTCGCTATTATAGTCGGATTTTACATTATTGGTGCGCGCGATGCGGTGAACCTGCCCGCTACCATCAAGCGCCACAGCCACAATCTGCCGCGCATAAGGTGCCCACTTGGGGTGCTTGGCGATATCAACCGGATCGCCCTCATAGCTTATGATTGCCCAACCATTTTGGTTGATTGCGCGGAGCGAAACATGGGTCGCTTCGCCGTATGGTAACAGCGACGTGACAAGGCCATTGTCTAAGCGCCGGCTGATAACTTGATATTTGTCTGGTTTAGATTTGCTGATACCAACCATAATCTCAACCCCGTTGGGGTCAACCGTCATATCACCGTGTCCTGGCCGGTGATTTTCAAGCCAGCTTTGGAGCAGCATTCCCTCTTTGCTCAAAATGAAAGTTTGTTGGGTGTCATCGTCTAGGGTCTGAAAGCAAACCAGCTTTTCTCCGAGTGGCGCTATTGTGCAATACCCGTTCTTGCCCGGCAGGCGGGAGAGATCGATATCCGGGTATTTAGTACGGGTGCGCAAATCATAAACGAATGCCACCAATTTGCCGCTGTTCGCAGTGGCGCGTACGACAATGCGCTGCCCGTCCATGCTCGGATTTCCCTTACCCGGGCCGAATTGCATATTTTTGTAAAGGGTAGTGGTGAACAACACTGAATCGACGTCGTCGCGCGGTGTCCACAAATGGATATCGCTATTTCCAACACAAATCATCTGTTGGGGATTGTGTGGTGACCACTCACAATTGTCAGTCCTCGCGCGGAAGAATAACGGGCTGAAGGTCCGCCCGTCAAAGAAGCACAGGCCGCTACATCCTCTCGAAATTAATAAAAGGGACTGATCTGAATTCCACGCTTGGGCGCTGGAGTATCGATGACTGCAAAAATCTTCGCCACATTCGACGCCATTGCCCAGATCTCCGGGTTTTGTGATACGCGTGAACGCAAGGCCCGAGACTGGATCATTGGCTTCTACCAAATATGCCGGCGGGGAATTTGATTGAACACCCAATAGCTGGGCGAAGGCAGCAGCACCGGTATGCGATACAGCGAAGCTCGCCGCAACTATCACTATCGCGCACATGGAAAACACAAGAGATCTCGACTGCTGCATAATCATGTCATGTAAGTCTTTTCCAGCCGCACACGCCCTTCGCCCAGTCTGTTGCGCCACCAAGAGATTGTGCGGCTAATACCGTCTTGCAGCGTCGTATGTGCCTTCCATCCCGTTTCACTTTCAAATCTTGAGCAGTCTGCCAGCAGCGCACGCACTTCAGAATTCTGCGGACGCAAGCGGCTTTCATCAATGCGAACCGGCTTATTGGATTTGCTCAGTTTCATGATGAGTTCAAGCAATTCCGCAATCGTCACGGAGCGTTGGCTTCCGGCGTTATAAGCGGTCCCATATTCCAGATTTGCTGATCCAGCGGCAAGGAAGGCCGCTGCGGTGTCCTCGACAAATGTTAAGTCACGCACCGGTGTTGTGTCGCCTACCATAATTTCCGGACAATTTGGATCGAGGACCTGTCTAATCAGTGCCGGAACAATTGCTCTTTCACTTTGCCGTGGCCCGAAGGTATTGAAAGGGCGAAGGGTGACGACCGGCACGCCAAAGGATCTGGCATAGGCTTCTGCCATCATGTCTGCGCCTATTTTAGAGGCGGAATAGGGTGATTGGCCTTGGAGAGGATGGCTTTCCGATATCGGCATTGTTTGGGCGGTTCCATAGACCTCACTCGTGGATGTCTGGACGACCCTTTCGGTTCCCCATTGCCGAGCCGCCTCAAGGATATGCAGCGTGCCTGTAATGTTCGTATCGACATAGGATTGCGCCGCAGAATAAGAATAGGGAATCGCAATAAGTGCGGCTAAATGGAAAACAACGGCATGTCCCTTAACCAACCGGTTCACAAAAGCGCCGTCGCGAACATCACCGCGTACAAGATTTAGTTCCCGCTTGATTGCACTATCCGTGTCATCGAGCCAACCGTGACTGTCAAATGAATTATAGAGTGCCAGTGCAGTGACGTTCGCTCCTTGGCGAACCAAGGCTTCGGTTACGTGTGAGCCGATGAAGCCATCCGCTCCTGTTACCAATACTTTCAAACCCTTGAAGCTCATGTCAATACGTGCCTCCTTAACGGTCCGACAAATTGTGGCCATGTCGGTGTTTGTCTCTATTCATAGCAAACTCGCACTGCTTTCGATCTTGGGTGGCGATATTCCAATGTTCAATACCACTAGGGCGCATTGCAACATGAGCGCGAAGTCGGACCCAATCTTGCGCTGCCTGAAGTAAGCCAAATCAATTCTTGCCTTGGCGGGAAACAATACGCGGCGGTAAAAGGTGCAAGGATCCTCGCCCTCGGGGTACAGCCTCGCCTCGTGACGGAAGGCTATTTGGCTGGGTCCAATAAGGCCCGGCTTGTAGCGCAGAATTTCGTCAAAGCCATCTTTGAAGCAGTCAGCGAAAGCCATGCTTTCAGGACGAGGTCCGACAATTGCCATGTCACCCTTCAAAATATTCCACAGTTGCGGCAATTCATCGAGTTTGGTTGCGGCCAAGATCTTGCCGACTACGGTGAGACGACTGTCACCATCAACGGTAAGCGGGGTCCCGGACGCATCGCAGTCTGCGCGGAATTTCCGGAACTTATACATTTTGAATGGTCGTCCCGCGATGCCAAGTCGCGTCTGTTCAAAGAAAATCGGACGGTTACCTTCCAGATATACTGCAAGTGATATCAACAACATGATGGGTGCAATACTGACCAACGCTATCAAGGCAATAATAATATCGAGGCCTCGCCTGACGGCACCATGAATACTGGTGCGCCTGATGGAAAATGTAACGGGAAACTCACGGATACTCATGCTGCATGCCCTTTATGATTTATGTCGCGCAACGCATATTCGAGGGTATTTACAACCTTTTCGACATCAGCTGACGTAAGCAATGGATGAAGCGGAATCGTCAGTTCGCGTGCCGCAAAATCCTCGGTTTGAGGAAGCCGAAGGTCTGGAAACATATTCCGGTAGTAGGTGAGTGTGTGGATAGGGGTGTAGTGGATTGTCGTTTGAATTTCGTTTGCGCGCAAATGATCGATAACACCCTGACGGTCGATATGCGGTGGCAGGAGAATCGGAAGGATATGATATGCGGAAGTCCGCATGTCGCTGAACGGCACTATGATCTGCGGGCAATGCATTGAGATAAGCCTTCGATACAGAGCAACCAAAACACGCCTGATTTCATTCCATTCCAATAAATTGGAAAGCTGAACCAGTCCGATTGCAGCGCGCAATTCATCCATTCGATAGTTAAAACCAAGCATCGTGACGTCGTAAGTCGCGGTGCGGCTATTAAGCCGTTGATGGGTGCCACTCGTCATGCCGTGGCCACGTGCTTGGCGAACTTTCTGCAAGAGAACGGGGTCACGAGCAATAACTGCCCCGCCTTCCGCCGTTGTCATGTTTTTATTGCCATAGAAACTGAACGCGGCAGCATCGCTCATCGCCCCTACTTCTTTTAGACCGGGCGCGTGCGCTGCGTCTTCAATCAAATAGAGCCCGTTGCGGTGGGCAAAATCCTGCCATTGCACCATGTCCGGCAGATATCCAGCGAAATGAACAAGAATAATCGCCCTTGTTTTTGGAGTGCAAAGTGCCTGGGCATGATCAAGCGACATCAAAGGCACTTCTAGCGACTCAATATCCACAAATACCGGCTTAGCGCCCACGTAAACAACCGAATTTGCAGTTGCTACGAATGAAAGTGAAGGCACCAGCACCTCATCTCCGGGACCGAGCCCTAAGGCGTGCAAGATCAAATGCAGCCCCGCTGTGCACGAGCTGACGGCCACACAATCCTTTGCTCCATGAATATTCGCAAATTCCGATTCAAATTGCAGAACTCGATCACCCATGGTGATCCAACCGCTGTCAATAACCTTGCATAGCAGCGCCTTTTCCGTGCCGCCCAAAATGGCTGAACTCACCAGTATCATTGTTTCCTCCATCCTCTGGTCTACAACGTCCGCATTTGCGTCACGGCATCGCCAGATTATTACGCCACTTCAGGGAGTCGTCGGGTTGTTGACTGCTCATCCCAAGAGATGTCCTGTGCGTGCTGGAAATCATCGACGCGCCCGATATCGAGCCAGATGCCGTCATGCTTAAAGACACCTACTGGCAGTTCGTCTTCGAACATCTGGAGCATAAGGTCATCAAAACCGAACGGCACGCCGGACGGAATAAGGTTCAATATTTCGGGGTTCATGCAGTAAACGCCCATGCTGACCAGATGCGAAAGCGTAGGCTTTTCGCGGAACACCTTGACCACATGATCGACCTCATCAATCACACCAAAATCCATCTTGATCGTGCGAGAAGAGGTGGCAATGGTCAGTGGTACCTTGCTTTGTCGATGAAACGCGATAAAGCCGCTAAGGCTTAAATCCGTCAGAACGTCTCCGTTCAAAACGATAAATGGTTCGGTGAGTTCATCGCGTATCAGGGACAATGGACCCATAGTGCCCAGTGGTTCCATCTCTTGCGTATAGTGAATCTTGATGTTCCATTGCGAGCCATCTCCACAAAAACTGCGTATCAGGTGGCCAAGATACCCTGTTGTGACATAAACCTCTTGGATACCATTGCGCCGCAACCACTTGAGCAGCAGTTCGAGCACTGGGCGGGAGCCAATTGGCATGAGAGGTTTTGGCAAGATCGATGTGTATGGCCGCAACCGCGTACCCATTCCACCACATTGAATGACAGCTTTCATTTCGGTCTCCTGTTGCCCTTGTGAACCCGCTCATTTGTTCAGCCAACTATTTGATATCGCTGTCGAGGCGGGCATAGATTTTTACGGCAAATCAACTCTGGACCGGCAGCATGTGCGCCTTGGTTAAGGGGCCCAAAGTTCAATCGTCAGGTCAAATTTTTAGGAACTAATTAAACTACAGTCGTCATGCATTTGAATGGACGATAAAAATAGTATATGTTGTACTTATAGAAATGAGAAAATTTATTGTTTTTACATCCGATGGCTGTGCATCTTAGATTGGTACTCAAATATTGGGGTATGTTACGTTGGTTTAGTCTTGGACGTACCGCATGCGTTAGCAAATATTGATGCAATTTGCATCTTGATTCAATTTGCGCCTTGCAGGAAGGATTTGACTGTGCTCACTGTTTTAATAGCAGATGGATATCCGCTTTCCTTGCGTGGCTTACACAGCGCGCTTCAAGAATATATTTCTGATATCAATATATTTGACGCCAATTGCCTTGACGTTGCGGTTAACTTGCTTGCCGAGAGGTCTCCTGTTGATCTGGCAATATTTACGATTCCAATGCCAGGAATTCCAAACATTGATGCGCTGCATGATGTTATGGAGCATTATCCCCACACACGCTTTGCCGTACTGTCATCGTCCATATCGCGCATTCATATTGTGGCTGCGCTATCAGCCGGTGTACATGGATACCTTGTAAACTCTCAAACTGAAGCTGAAATGATCGTCGCAATTACCGACATTCTCGCCGGTCATATTTATGTGCCTCCAGTGATGTCAGAGGTAACCCGTAAGCGAGACTGGGAGAATCCTCCAGCTTATGGCTTGTTAAACCGGCACCATGAGATCGACCAGGAAATTGCAGATTTGACGCCTAGGCAATTTGAAGTCATGTCGCTTCTCGCGGAAGGCGGTTCCAACAAAGAAATAGCGCGTGATCTCCATATTGCAGAAGCGACTGTAAAAATCCATGTCGCGGCTATAATGCGCACGCTGGGTGCACGTAATCGAACGGAAGCCGCTGTGTTGATCACGTCAAATCACAAATATTAAACTTCAAATTATGCAACTAATTACTGTCACGATGACATCGGATACTGGGCAGTGTCAGGGTCATAGCGTGTTTGGATTAGTACTTAAGGTCTAATTTATAGGCAATTTTATAGACCTTAAGATGTATTTTCAAATTAACTTTTTGGTAACATACTTAGTTGGCGAAATATAATTAGGTGCGTAACAGGAGAGTAAGCAGGGGTTGGTATTTAAACCAAGGGTAAGCGGGTAAGCATTATTGTAAATAGTCCAATGCGATATTGATTAATTTCCCGATCTTAGATCGAAGATAGATACGTGGCTCAAACACTTGTTGGTTTGACGCATTTTGTATCAGCATTCAAAAAATTCATCACAGTTAAAATAGTGGGCAGCCAAGCAGCATTACAATCATGCAGAAGGGTATCACTATGACTTTTATCGCGGAAACGAATGTAAATAATACTGGTGATGGCAGGGCTATATCTATAGCGATGTTTGAACACCAGAATCGCAGAATAGTCGATAAAGCACCAGGATCCTTCACGCATCATGCCGATAACACTGATTTGTCGGCTGATGATGTGAAATCTGTTTTGGGCATGTTCGGTCGGATAGGATTTGGCTCTCTTGTTCTTGACGAATGTAAGAGAGTTATCAAATGGAATGACGCAGCGCGGGTAGCGCTAGACTTGGCGGCCAATCAAAACGACGAGGCAAAAGCTGTCTCTACCGCGTTCAAACAATTGATATCGCCAGTTTCATGCAACTTCACACCGGGCTCGGTGTCTTGGGTGGCCATTCCCTACAAGGGCGCACGGCCCGTTGTCATTCGTGATGAAACCGAGATCGACAGTGACCGCTTGTGCATAGTGTTGCTGCTGAGCCGCGAAACGTGCCCCCATCCGAACCCTGAGCGGTTGCAGCAAATGTTCGGGCTGACATGCGCAGAAGTACAACTGGCTACCCGCTTAGTCAGCGGCCAGTCGCCGCTCGAAATCGCAGAACAATACAATGTCAGCCGAACCACAATCCGTTCCCATCTCGCGGCCTTATTTTCTAAAACCGACACAAACCGCCAAGCTGAACTCGTATCGCTCCTGCGGCAAGTTTCCGTCTTGCCGTAGTGTTGCGGCATGACGCCATTAGCTTCCAAAGTAAACGGGCTACCCTGCTATGCCAGCAAATGGCACAGGCTGGTTTTAAGATAGTTCAGGATTTGCGATCAATATTGGACGCGACACGCATCAACCCGCACTATTTGCGCACGCATTCCGTATGGTCTTCGAGCGATCGGCGAGCGGCTTCCGACCAACTTCAAGTGCTTCGAAGTCGGCATGTCTGGACTTCATTCGTTCGAATGATGCGCTCAAATATGAGCAACCCTAGAGTTTAGAAACAGGTGACCAATCGTTTTGTGTCACGGTAAGTAAGCCCGTGCATTCAATAATTTAGACCGTCTTAGGAAAGAACGCGATGCTCACTTTCGTTGCTGTTCTATCACGTCGTTCTTCCTCTGGTGGTGTCATATAGAAGGAAAAAATTATGCGTATTGCAGTAGTTGGCGCGGGATATGTCGGGCTGGTTTCAGGTGCATGTCTCGCCGATTTTGGGCACACGGTAACGGTTGCGGACAAAGATTTATCGAGAGTATTGGCACTTGGCGCAGGCAAAATGCCGATATATGAACCGGGTCTTGATGTCTTGGTTGAAAGAAATGTGGCCCAAGGCCGACTCAGTTTCACAAGCAATTTGGCTGTCGCAATTAAGGATGCCGAGGCGATTTTCATAGCTGTCGGAACACCGGCGCGGCGCGGCGATAGCCTTGCTGATCTCAGTTATGTTTACCAAGCGGCTCGCGATGTTGCGCCGCTCATTAAGAAGTTTACAGTTGTAATCACAAAGTCAACAGTGCCGGTTGGTACGAGCGATGAGGTGGAGCGAATTATTCGTGAGCTGCGCCCGGATGCTGATTTTGCTGTTGTTTCCAATCCGGAATTTTTACGGGAAGGCGCGGCTATTGATGATTTCAAAAGGCCGGACCGCATCGTAATCGGGACAAACAGTGGGCGTGCCGAAAAAGTAATGGCTGAAATCTACAGTCCGCTTTACCTTAATAAACAGCCGATAGTTAGTGTATCTCCACGATCTGCAGAACTAACCAAATATGCTGCCAATGCGTTTCTTGCCACCAAGATAACCTTCATAAATGAAATTGCTGATCTTTGTGAACAGGTTGGAGCAGACGTTCAGGACGTCGCGCGAGGCATGGGCCTTGATAATCGTATCGGTTCAAAGTTCTTGCATGCAGGTCCCGGTTACGGTGGTTCGTGTTTCCCCAAGGATACCCTTGCTTTGATACAGACTGCGCAAGCCTACCATGCGCCAATGCGCATAGTTGAAGCGGTTGCTGCCATCAATGATCAGCGCAAGCGTGCGATGGGCCGAAAGGTCATCAATGCCTGTGGCGGCACGGTTCGAAATGCGCAGATTGCAGTACTGGGATTGACCTTTAAGCCGAAGACCGACGATATGCGCGAGGCGCCGTCAATTACGATCATCCGGACCTTACAAGACGCCGGGGCTCGTATCACTGCCTACGATCCGCAAGGAATGGAGCAGGCAAAGTTGATGTTAGAAAATGTCCGCTATGCTGTAGATCCGTATCAATGTGCAAATGGTGCTCAAGCGCTCGTTATCATCACGGAATGGGACGAATTTAGGGCTCTCGATCTTGGACGCATCCGCGCCTTAATGCGCACTCCGGTTTTGGTTGACTTGAGAAACATCTATCGCCAAGAAGATCTCAAGCGCCATGGATTTACCTATGTAGGCGTTGGGCGCGCGACTGAACCTACTGAACTTGTAGCGCAAATAGCGGCGGCCGTTGCAGCTTGATTTTGCATATATTTCTAAAGTAACGCTCACGAGGCACTACCGCCCTGCCCTGCTGGAACACCGAATTAAGTGCCACCATTTCATTGCTGGAAATTGTAAATAGTGAGACGCAATTGAAGGCAGGACTGAGAGATATTTTGCAGGGCAAGGCCTATGCGTCGGGTGTTATAATCTAATAGTATTTCGAGATGGCGATCTAATGAAAATAGTTAAACTATTGTAATTGTGAGCATATTCGCAATAATCCGGTAGATTTTTACGAGTTGACAGCTGTCAACTTTTTTGAAGATTGGTCCCTGCCCGCTGGAGTATTCGCTGCGGGAGGCGTGTTTGCCGGAGCTGAATGCTC
>JANPBE010000597.1:0-1907 GCA_031430295.1 Phyllobacterium sp. | reverse complement strand
CTGCGCGTTCGCCGCCCTTGAAAATCAACAAAGTAGGAATGGAGCGCACGCCATATTGCGCGCCGAGTTCTGGATTTTCGTCAATGTTGAGCTTAACGACTTTAACTTGTCCAGCCATCTCATTGGAGATTTCTTCCAGCGATGGTCCAATCATCTTGCACGGTCCGCACCATTCTGCCCAGAAATCCACTACCACGGGCACTTTGGAATCCAGTACTTCTGATTTGAAATTTGCACCGTCAACTTTAATCGTGGCCATTTTTATCTCCTAAAATTTGTTTCGGACCATCACGTAAGCACGACTCAGGTTCTGTTCAAGTCTGGTTCTGTCACGAAGCGGTGAGCGCTTCAAGCGCCGCATCCAGCGATGCTTCGTCAAGCGCAATGAAGTGCGGCCCTTCAGTATATAAGAGGGCTGCTTTAACCGCGTGTTTCGGATAGAGCGGTGTCAGCAACGCGCGATAAAGCGCCAACTGGGCGATGTGGCTTTGCGGCACCTCTGTCAGCCCTTTCGGCGGCGGGCGGTTGGTTTTATAGTCCATGATGAGGACTTCAGTTTCACTCACAGCCAGACGGTCAATCTTACCGCTAATACTGCGTGGCAAACCGCTGAGGGCAATTGTGCCACCGATAGAGACCTCGCCGCGTGAACCCTCTGCAAACAATCCTGCAAAACGCGGGTCATTGAGTATCGTCATAACACTCGCACAAAGCCGAGCGCGAACTGCATCATCAACATCCGCTAAGGCGCGATTAAGATAACGCTTCGCCAAAACCTCGCGGCTTTCGGCTTTCATATTAGGCAGCACTTCGAGCAAGCGATGCACCGCCGCGCCGCGCTTTAATGCCCCGCTCGGATCATTCTCCTCAAGGCTCAACACCGGCGAGCGTTTGGCGCTTTCAGCTTGCGCCTCAATGGAAAGTCCATCGCCGGACGGCGTGAGCGGTCGGCTCAAAAGTTTGAGCGGCTTTAGCGGGACGCGCAGATAGTCCGGCAATTTTTCTTGCGCAGCAGGGAGCTTGTCTTGTCTTTCTTGTGGCCCGAACTGCGTTGTTCCCAGCGAGAAACGCAGCGCTGGCCGCCCTGTAATTTCGTGGATTACTGAAGTGGTTTCCGGCGCAGATTCCAGTCCCGACTTCACCATATCCAGCCAGGTATCAATTTTGGAAACCTGCTTGCCGCCAAAGCCGCAGACAATCAGCACATCCTCGGCGCGGGTCATGCCCACGTATAGCAATCGCTTATATTCGGCCAATTGTTGAGCCGTCATCGCATCGCGCACAGGCTGAATGGCGCTGTTGCTGAACTCAGCTTTTGGCACCCAGACGAAACCATCAACTTCACGGTTGCCCTGTTTTAGTTTAACCGTGATGAGGGGTGCTGAATGATGGCGCGCACCGGGATTGCTGCCCGGATCAACCAAAAATACATAAGGCGCTTCCAGCCCCTTCGCGCCATGCACCGTCATGATCCGCACTTCATCACGCCCCGCTGACGCCTCGCGCTTAATCTCCGGCGCGGCGTCGCTGAGTATCTCGATGAAGGATTGCAGACCGTGAATGCCGCTTTGTTCGGACGCCAACGCATAGGACAAAAACTCATCAATAATATCCGACGCCTCTTCGCCCAGACGCCCGACGAGCTTGGCACGAACGCCGTCACGACCAAGAATCTTTGCGAAAAACTCATAGACCGGAACAAGGTCTGCTTCGCTTCGCCAGCGCTTGAGCGAGGCGGCAATGAGCGCTAAACGCTCATCAGTTTTGGCAGCCTCGGCAAGGCAATTTAGTAGCGAAATCTTGTTTTCGCGCCCCGCCGCTAGCTTGGTCAGCTCATAGTCACGCAGGCCAAAAACCGGGCTGCGCAGCAGTGCGGCAAGTGACAAGTCATCATCGGGTTGCAGTGT
>JANPBE010000596.1:0-1408 GCA_031430295.1 Phyllobacterium sp. | reverse complement strand
GGCGAGCTCCCATAACGACTACCGGACCTTGAATCCGGAGAGCCAGGAGAAGACCAGATGGCTGCTGTGCAGGAAACCATCGATCAAGTCGCGTTGATTGACGTTGATCAATACAAGTATGGTTTTGAAACCATCATCGAAAGCGACCGCGCGGAAATTGGTCTGAACGAAGACACCGTGCGTTTTATTTCGGCCAAGAAGAACGAGCCGGAGTGGATGCTGGAATGGCGGCTGGCGGCGTTTGCGCGCTGGAAGACCATGACCGAGCCGGACTGGGCGCGGGTGGATTATCCCAAGATCAACTATCAAGACATTTACTATTACTCCGCGCCGAAGAAGACGCCGGGGCCGACATCGCTTGATGAGGTGGACCCTGAACTTTTGAAGACCTATGCCAAGCTCGGCATTCCGCTTTTGGAGCAGGAGATTCTGGCGGGCGTTGAAAAGCCACGCATTGCGGTGGACGCGGTGTTCGACTCGGTTTCAGTTGTCACGACTTTCAAGGAAGAGCTTTCCAAAGCGGGCGTTATTTTCTGTGCGATTTCGGAAGCCATTCGTGAGCATCCGGAGTTGGTGAAGAAATATCTGGCAACGGTGGTTCCGGTTTCGGACAATTATTTTGCGACGCTGAACTGCGCGGTGTTTACTGACGGCTCTTTTGTGTATGTGCCCAAGGGCGTGCGCTGCCCGATGGAGCTTTCGACGTACTTTCGCATCAATGAAAAGAACACCGGCCAGTTTGAACGCACGCTGATTATTGCCGAAGAGGGCGCTTATGTGTCCTATCTCGAAGGCTGCACCGCGCCGATGCGTGATGAAAACCAGCTTCATGCGGCGGTGGTGGAACTGGTGGCCATGAAGGACGCCGAGATCAAATATTCGACGGTGCAAAACTGGTATCCGGGCGATAAGGACGGCAAGGGCGGCATCTATAATTTTGTGACCAAGCGCGGCGATTGCCGTGGCGACAATTCCAAGATTTCATGGACGCAGGTTGAGACCGGTTCGGCCATTACGTGGAAATATCCAAGCTGCATTTTGCGCGGTGATAATTCGCGCGGCGAGTTTTATTCCATCGCCGTTTCCAACGGTCGCCAGCAGGTGGATAGCGGCACCAAGATGATCCATCTTGGCAAGAACACTTCAAGCCGGATTATATCCAAGGGCATTTCGGCGGGCCATTCCAACAACACCTATCGCGGCAAAGTTTCGGCCCACCGCAAGGCGGAAAACGCTCGCAATTTCACCCAGTGCGACTCGCTGCTGATTGGCGAACATTGCGGCGCGCACACGGTTCCCTACATCGAAGCCAACAACGCCACCGCCCAGTTTGAGCACGAGGCGACGACATCAAAGATTTCTGAAGACCAGCTGTTTTATGTGATGCAGCGCGGCATTCCGCAAGAAG
>JANPBE010000595.1:0-2525 GCA_031430295.1 Phyllobacterium sp. | reverse complement strand
CTTCCGTAGGCGAAACGCTGCGGGTCGTGCGGGTGAGAAGCCTTAGGCCTAATTTTTCTTCCAGTGCACGAATGGTGTGGCTCAGCGCCGATTGCGAAACGCCAAGCTGCGCGGCCGCCCGCGTGAAACTCCTTTCCCGCGCAACAACGAGGAAGACTTGCAAATCATGAATATTGCCGCGTTCCATTTATGAATTTCTCTCATAATTACATGCGTGATTTAACGGCTAATCGCGGAAACAAAGCAATGCTAATTTGCCGCTCGAAACCACATATTTCAGCGCATGGATGCCTGCATTGACATTAAACACAGCGAAACATTTCATCCTGCCAAGAGCTAATCGAATTTTGACGCACGATATTGGTATGAGGCTCTCATGACTGTTTCGATAAATGTGGCCATATCTCCGGTTTCCCAGCCATTGAAGGGCATCATGCTCATCGCCCTCGCAGTTGCAGTTTTCGCCTGCGTGGATGCCATGACCAAACATCTGGCTACCTCATGGAACGTGCCTCTCGTTGTTGCGGCGCGTTATATTGTTAATGTCTTGGCATTGGCCGCCATTTATGCCCCTGGCCATGGACGCGCTCTGATAACAACCAAGCGGACTGGACTGGTTTTTATTCGTGCGCTGTGCCTTTCCGCTGCCTCACTATTTGCGGGGTTAGCTTTGACGAGAATGCCGGTGGCCGAGACGATCTCCATCGTTTTTCTATCACCTTTTGTTGTGATGATCCTCGCCATTCCGCTTCTTGGTGAAAAAGTGAGGGCTAGAGGCTGGATTGCCGCGATCATCGGCTTTTTTGGCGTGTTATTAATTGCCAATCCCGTGAACGGGCTTGATCCAGTTGGCGTGTTTTACGCCGTAAGCTGTGCCATAGTAACGGTTGGCTACTATCTTTTGTCCCGTGTCTTAGCAGCCACCGAAAGTACGAAGGCACTCCTGTTTCATACGGCTTTGGTGGGCGCGGTTTTGTTCGGTTTATATTTACCTTGGTCGCTGCACGGCCCCCTACCCGGCGTGTTCGATTTCGGATTGTTTATACTGATTGGTTTGGCGGCAACTCTCGGGCACTATTTGTTCACAGCTACGTTTCGCCTTGCTCCGGCATCGCTTTTGGCTCCTGCCAATTATCTTCAACTGCTATGGGCGGGACTGATTGGCTGGCTGGTGTTTGACCATATTCCCACACAGACCAGCATCATCGGGATGCTTATGGTTGGTGTCGCCGGTGCGGCATCCGCGTTACTATCACGAATAAAGACATCCTAATTTTATCTTGAAAGGAATCATCATGCAAAAACGTTTACTTGGACAAGGTCTTGAAGTCTCGGCGTTAGGCCTTGGCTGCATGGGCTATGGCGAGGCCGCAGACCGAAACGACATGATCGCCTTTCTGCGTGGCGCGGTCGAACGGGGCGTTACCTGCTTTGACACGGCCGAAGTTTACGGCCCATGGAAGAACGAGGACGTTGTTGGCGAGGCGCTAGAGCCGTTCAAAGGTAAGCTTGTTATCGCCACAAAATTTGGGTGGGACATTGATCAGAACACAGGTGTCCACTTAGGCGGGCTAAACAGTCGCCCAGAGCAAATTCGCAAATCAGTAGAGGGCAGCTTGAAGCGGTTGCGGATTGACTGCATTGATTTGCTTTATCAGCACCGCGTTGATCCCAATGTGCCGATGGAAGACGTTGCGGGAACCGTACGTGATTTGATTGACGAGGGCAAAGCCAAGCACTTCGGCATATCTGAAGCGGGGGTGGACTCAATTCGTCGTGCTCATGCCGTGCAGCCAGTTGCGGCACTGCAAAGTGAATATTCGCTATGGACGCGCGATCCTGAAGCAGAAATTTTGCCGCTTCTTGAGGAACTGGGCATTGGCTTTGTGCCATTCAGCCCGCTCGGGCGTGGGTTTCTGACGGGCAAAATTGATCTGAATACAAAGTTTGAAAGTTCAGATTTTCGCAACCAAGTTCCGCGTTTTGAGACTGAAGCACTCAAGGCGAACCTTGCGTTGGTCGATATGATAAAATCAATCGCAACCGACAAAGGAGCCACGCCTGCACAAATCGCGCTCGGTTGGTTACTCGCCCAAAAGCCGTGGATTGTACCAATTCCCGGCACGCGCAGCTTGGAGCGTTTGGCGGAAAATCTCGGTGGCACCGATATTGTGCTGACAGAAGATGATTTGGCGCGGATAGAGGCAGCGTCAAAATCGGTTAAGATAGCTGGTGAGCGCTATCCTGAGGCTTTTTTGAAAATGTCCGGACGGTAATTTTGCTTATGTGATAATGAATACAAAAAAGCGCGTGCTAACCGGAATGGAATTTATATCCTAGCTCACTCTCCATCAATCCAGCAGGATGATGAACCCTAAAACCAAGGGCAAAAGCGTGTGTCGCGCTTTTAATTTGAGTGTCACTATAAAGAGGTGTGAAGTCAAACGCCATATCTGCGAGGTTCACCCTCATATTTGTAAGCTGGATTATGTTTTCCCCATGTTATGGATGCGGCATCGCAGCAA
>JANPBE010000594.1:0-3797 GCA_031430295.1 Phyllobacterium sp. | reverse complement strand
CCAAACCGGCAATCGTCATGCCCTCAATCAGGCAATACGGATCACCTTCCATCACCATACGGTCGGCAAATGTGCCGCTATCGCCCTCATCGGCGTTGCAGGCCACATATTTTTGCGCAGACTTGGCTTCGAGCACAGTCTTCCACTTGATGCCCGCCGGAAACCCTGCCCCGCCGCGCCCGCGAAGGCCGCTTTCCAGCACATCTTTCACAATGTCATGCTTGGACATTTTCAGCGCATTCTTCAGACCCGCCAAACCACCATTTGCCTCATAGGCCTCAAGATCAAGCGGGTCCGCCAAACCAGCGCGGGCAAATGTCAGCCGCTCTTGGTTTTTCAAAAATGGAATTTCCGAAGTCGCGCCATGCGCCAAGCGATGCTTGCCACCGCTCAAAAAGCCCGCATCAAACAGGCTCTCAACATCAGAGGCCTCGACGGGGCCATAAGCCACGCGGCCTTGCGCGGTCTCAACCTCAACCAACGGCTCCAGATACAGTGCTCCGCGCGAACCATTGCGCTTCAAGGTAACATCCTGCCCACGCGCCTTGGCAATCAGCTCAATGCCAACAGCAATGTCATCGGCTCCAGCGGAAACCGCGGCGCTATCTTGGGGCACCCATACAATTGTCATTGCGCTGCCTCCAAAACCAATTTCTCAAGTTTAGCAGATGTCAGCCGCGCCGCCAGTTTGCCATTAACAGTCGCCGCCGGCGCCATCGCGCAGTTGCCCAAGCAATAGGCCGCCTCAACAGTGATGCGCCCATCGTCCGATGTATCGCCTAGCTTCATGCCGCGCTTGGCCAAGAAACTATCAATTAACATCATCGCGCCCATAGATTGACAGGCTTCTGCCCGACAAATTTTAACCGTGACCGTGCCCGCCTTGGTACTGCGGAAATCATGATAAAACGTCATCACGCCATGCACATCCGCCCGCGATAAGTTCAGTGCCTTGGCAATATCATTCACCGCAACCTTAGGCACAAAGCCCTCATGCTCTTGAATATCATGGAGAATTTCCAAAAGCGCATCCGGCCTGTTGCCATAAGCAGCACAAATGGAGTGGGCAGTGGACGAGGTATCTAAAGTCACTATTTGTGCTCCCGGATATAGGGCTTAGTTGTTAGAATACTTCTAGCCTAGCGCAAGGTAAGCGATCAAATTGGTTATCTCTATTCCATTATAGACAAAAACTATAATGAAACTACCCATCGTCGAAAACTTGAAAAACGGCGAGGCAATCAACTTCGTTTAAATGGACCCCACCGTTTCAGATATTATCCGCATGTCACTCAGCCGCGTGGCTATAGACAATGCGCTGCCATTAGACGTCACCGTGCTGAACGCCAAGACGCAGACCGCCATACGCCAATTTCGCTAACATGCAATTTTACAAAAACACATTTGAAAGACTGAGAACGGCTGAATAAATCAGGCCGGTTCCATAGGCACCAACTCAGATCCGCAATGTTGCTCTTCGTCACAAATGATGGACTTATACCGCCTAAATGACTGGTATCACGCCCTCTAAGGCGACCGGGGGAATAGCGCTGATCTTTCTCCAAACTTCTAACCAGTTTTAAGTTTGTCCAGTGGGTTAGTAGGCAAACTGCACTATTAGGCAGGTTATGCGATGGCGAGCGCTTAAGGCAATGTTGCCCATGCCACCACAAGCCACCTGCCCAGATCAAATGCTGAATCAAAAATGGCCAAAAGTCTTGGATCCAAGAAGCTTTTTCAGTGAATTCACAATGTCGCTCAACCAAACTGTGTCAACAATTGTTGCGAGCGGGGCAGATGCCTGTTAGTCACGCCGATGGGTGTAATTTTGAGGTGCCGTATGAACGCAGCTACAATGTTTATTTTGCCTAAACAGTTGGCTGTTATATCCAAACGCCATATTTCAAATGTAATATGGTCTGTATTTATTGTTTGCCTTCTCATTGGGTTAGATGTCGTATTTTACAAATATATAGATCCAGTTTACAAGTTTAATTTGGCCATTTTAAATAAACGTGATATTTTTTATTTATTTTTTATTATTATTCTCATGTCATATTTGCCACGCCCCATGCGATATTTCATAATTTTAATTATTTTTATTTTTACATCGGCTCAATATTTATTTTTCCATTATTTTGGAACTTACATTCAACCCATCCACTACATACAACTACTGCCAGATTTAGGTCTAATAGCAATTTCTTTTTTAGAGATAATCAACCGGATGTATGCAATATTTGCTTTGATTATTGCCGCATTGCTAGTTTTTATCATGATAGAGCGACTTGCAGCTCCAAGAATGAAATCTTACCTCGTCATACCGGCTCTGCTCGGACTCCTCACTATTGACGTCGTTCAAACGTATCCAATATTAAATACTCCTGGCAAGAAAATGAGCGGGAGTATGACAAGCCGGATGCTGCCGGGACCCAATCGCATTGCTGTTGACAATGCTTATCGCTCGTTGCGCTACCTCGCAGTTGGCGTCTTGCCGAAAATGTGGTCGCAAACATCTCTTGCGGACATGCCGTTACCTGAACCAAAAGTTTCAACTATTTCGCCTCAGGTTAACGTCATACTTGTCATTGGTGAGACAGTGAGGGCCAGTCAGTTGGGCATTCTTGGTTATAAGGGAAACGACACTACACCTCGCTTGAGTACTGTTGACGGGCTATTTTCAAAAACGATATATTCTGCCGGAACGATGACTCGAACCTCTTGGGTCGGAATACTGCATAGACTTGAGCGCCCGGGCATAGGAGAACAATACAAAAGCCAATCCAACTGCGTTTTTAGGCTAGCTAAACAAAACGGGTTCACCACTCATTTTGTTTATGGCTACGACGAGGCAGCGGCCTATACTTTGCGTGCATTTATGTGTCCTGCCTTTATTGACAAATTTCGTTCAACGTCCGACTTTCCTAAAGAGCTGCAGCAATATGACAGGGACTTGATAGAATACGTTTCGAGTGTCGACCTTAACAAGCCAAACTTTATCGTCTTAGCGCCACGTGGCGCGCATACACCCTACATCGACAAATCGCCAAAAGAACTGAAGAAGTTTAATTCCGAATATGACAATGCTATTGGCTACACAGATGTCGTCCTCTCAGAGATAATAGATAAACTCAAAGAGAGGTCGAAGTTGCCAACATATTTTATATTTACTTCAGATCATGGCGAGTTGCTGGAAGGTGAATCGGACAGGCTTAGGCATGGCTGGTTCCGGGAAGACGTGTTCAGGGTACCGTTTCTTTTTCTTGGCATCAATGCCAAGATGGACGCCCTTGGTGAGGTGCTTCCGAACGTCGAGTCCCATTTCGACTTGACCAGTTTGGTAATCAATTTGCTCGGCTACGACGTAAAAGTGAACAGGGATGATGTCAAAGACGTATATGTCAATGGCTCAGACCTTTACGGTCTGGCTGGATATATGAAAGTCCGCCTGAAAAACGGAAATTTAGTGTCACAAACAGTAATTGATGAGTAGTAGAGTCTACGCTGGCCCTACACTCACGAAGAGATGCCTTTTGGTGTTTCTATGCTAAAAATGAACAAAATTTTGGAACAGAATCACATCATGACACCCGACTTTATTCCCTACGGCCGACAATGTATTGAACAAGAGGACATTGATTCAGTAGTTGCCGTCTTGACGTCTGACTATCTGACCCAAGGTCCTGCGGTTGAGCGTTTTGAGAGTTTGCTGCGTGCAGCGGTTAAATCCGAGTACGCTGTTGCCGTGAATTCAGCAACCTCCGCGCTTCACATAGCTTGCCTTGCGCTCGATGTCG
>JANPBE010000593.1:0-2077 GCA_031430295.1 Phyllobacterium sp. | reverse complement strand
TGGTGTTTTATGCCACGTCGAACCGCCGCCATTTGCTGCCGCGCGATATGATCGAAAATGAACGCTCAACGTCGATCAATCCGGGCGAAGCTGTGGAAGAAATAGTGTCCTTGTCGGACCGCTTCGGGCTTTGGCTTGGCTTTCATAAATGCAGTCAAGAAGACTATCTGGAGATGGTTGTCGCCTATGCCAAGCATTTCAAAATTGAGATTGAGGAAGCGGATATCACCCATCAGGCGCTTGAATGGTCAACCACCAGAGGCAGCCGTTCAGGGCGTGTGGCGTTTCAATTTATTCAGGATCTGGCTGGGCGTTTAGGTCTCAAAATATAAACCCGCCGGCATTGCTGCCAGCGGGTTGGTTTTACTGTGACTGGAGGCACGTAAACCCTATTCTAAGTATCCGGTCGGGTTAACCGGCGTGGAGTTCTTGCGCACTTCGAAGTGCAGTTTTGGCACTTTGGTGTTGCCGGACATGCCGGACTTGGCCAATTCTTGACCGCGTTTCACCTTTTCACCGCGCTTCACGGAGATTTCGCCATTGTTGCCATAGACGGTCACGAGACCGTTTTCATGGCGGACGAGAACCGTGTTGCCAAAGTCTTTCAGGCCTGTTCCGGCATAGATGACCACACCATTTTCAGCGGCCTTCACCGGCGTTCCGTTTGGTACGGAAATATCAACGCCGTCATTGGCTTGGCCGCCTGCACTGGATTGACCAAAGCTGGTCAACGTGCGGCCACGAACTGGCCAGCGGAGCTTTGAAATGCCGGTGGCATCGGGTGCGGCCGCGGTGTCTTTTTCTGCCTCGGCGATGGCTTCGTTCGACGGGGTGGCTGGGGCAGCTACTGGCACTTTGGCTGGCGCTGGCGTATCATCGACTGCCGGCCCGAGCTTCTTCTTGGTAGAAGTCGCTGCGGAGCCAGTGACGATTGGATCAATACCGGGATTGGCAACAGTTTTGGTAGCCGCAACAACTGTCGCGCCCTTGGCAGGGATTTTTAACGTCTGGCCAATTTTCAGCTTGCCGTCTTCCACAGTATTCGCAGCCTTCAGCTCGGCAACTGTGATGCCGTTTTTCTTGGCAATCGAATACATCGAGTCACCGGAAGCAACAGCGTAAGCACCCGCAGGGAGCTTAGATTTCGCAGTCGTCGGCTTTGCAGGAGCAGCTGTTGCGACAGCGTCCTTAGCTGTTGCCTTACCCTTGACTTGAGGCACTGTCGGCAGCACTGCGACCGTTTCACGCTTTGGCGTTTTGCCGGGCGATGGTGTCTTTTCCAACGGTGTATCAGTGGAGATTGAGCCAGTTGTAGACGTATCAAGTGCAGCAGTCGTCGCGTCAGGAATAAGCAACTTCTGCCCGACCTTTAATGCCGTGCCGCTTGGCAGATGGTTGGCTGCCAAAATCTTGGTGGATGGTTTGTGGACGCGGTTTGCGATGCTGTAAATGGTGTCACCTGCGGCGACAGTTACATATTTGCCACCGGTTGCGGGCTTGACCGATGCCGTTGTTTTTTCCGGAAGTGGCGCGGCCTCGGCAGTATCATCAACGGGGCCAAGCACGCGCGGCTTGCTACCTAGCCTTGGCTTCTTCACTTGTGTTGGCTCGACGGCCGCCACGTCATCAGCCACGGGCAAAGGTTGTTTTGCCGCCTTTACGACACGCTGCGGCGTGGCTTCCACAGCGCCAGTAACAGTATCATCCAATAAAGGTGCGCCGAGTTTTTTGATTGGTTTGACAATTGCCTTTTTCGCCAGCGTTACCGGTGCTTCATCCGGCACAGACAAGACATCAGGTGTAACAGCGCGGCGAGCAGCGCTGATTGGCGCTGGCATTGGCTGCATCGCATCTATCTTGGAATTATATTTACCAATAGGCGCGAGCGTCTTGCGCTGAATATTGGATTCTGCCTGCGCGATTGCGGGGCGAATTGTGTTGCCTTGCACTGAGCCAGTGTAAAGCGGCTGGCCGTTTGCCAAAGCGGGAGCGGGTAGCTCATCCGGGAACGGCTGCGCCGCAACAGGCATTGAAGGCGAGACTTTGCGGATTATCTGCGCCTGATTAATGGAGCCGG
>JANPBE010000592.1:0-7898 GCA_031430295.1 Phyllobacterium sp. | reverse complement strand
CGAGTGAAACCTTGGACGCGAAATCTTGGAACGCAAAGCGATATTGGTAAGCGCCAATCAGGCCGATGCCGATGACAATCCAAAATCCGGCATGGCGCAGCGTTTGCGAAAGCGGCTGGCCGCGACCGATGAACCTCGTGCCAACGGCTGCCAAAATCAGCAGCGTGCTGGCGGCGCTAACGAATTTGTCATTGGTCATGCCCAGTGTCATGCCACTTTCGCGGTTGATGAAAACGATTGCGAGTGTGGCGGCGAGCGCTGCCAGCAAAAACAGCAGCGTGCGGCTCATGCCGTTTCGCCCCGCGCCATGCGTTGGCGGCGTGTCTCGCGGCGCGGGCGGCGCTCCATGGTTTCAAGGCGAGCGGGCAAAACTTCCATCAGGCTGCGGCGCTCTTGTGATGTCATGTTTAGCCAGTTGCCAATTTCGTCGCGGTCACGCCCGCAGCCGAAGCAATAGCCGGTTTTCATATCAATCGAGCAAATCAGAATGCAGGGCGATTCAATGGTCATGATGATTAGATGCTATTCCTAAAGCCCACTTGCAAGGCCAATGAAAAACGACATTTCCGCAATGATTGCGGCGGCCCCCAGCGTATCGCCAGTTTGGCCGCTAATTTTCGTGGCGCAAAGCTGTTTGAATAAATGTGTGGCAACGATGCAGAGGCCAACCGCCAGCAGTGTTGGCATGGTGCCACGGGAGGCGAAGGCGAGCACTACGGCAATGGCTGCACCGGCGCCGAGTGCGAACGTTGCGGCATCTTCGGATGGTGCGCCCGCGTTGTCCGCTATGCCGCCGGGGCGGGCGGATTCCAATTCGGACCAATGCCAAATCAGCGCTGCCTTGCCCGCCACTGCTGCGGCCATGAGGCTTGTCAAGGCGCATAGCAATCCGCTTTGTAGAATTGCCGCAAGGGCGATTGTTTTAATTGCGAATGAAATCACTAGTGCCAAAGCGCCATAGGCTCCGATGCGGCTGTCTTTCATAATCTCAAGACGACGCTCGCTGGTGTTGCCGCCAAAAAATCCATCTGCGACATCCGCCAATCCGTCTTCATGCAGGCCACCACAGGTGATTGTGAGCGTAGCGATTGCCAAAGCAGCGGAGAGTAGTGGCGGCAACACGAATAAAGTTCCGACGATCAACACCGCGAGGGCAGGGAGCGTTGCGATTATCGCCGCCAGTGGGAACGCGCGGCTCGTCGCCACCAGCGAACCGTCGTCGCCTTCGAAATAGCGCGACGGCACGGGCAGGCGGGTCAAAAAGCCGAGGCTACGCATAGTATCGCGCCACAAAGTGTCTATTCCGCTGTCCATATCATCTCACTTCACAAATAACGCCCAGATGCGTCGCTCGGCGGGGTTTGCCATCCCGCTGGGAATGCTTATAGGGAAATCCAAATTCAATTGCCACGAAAATGGAAACTCACAAATGACCAGCGGCTTGCCCTTTGACGACTTTCGCGCCTTGCTTAAGGATTTGCCCGGTCCCGACCAAGAGGCTGTGCAAACCGTGCGTAACCGCGACCGGTTTTTGACCAAGCCGCCCGGTGCGCTGGGCAAGCTAGAGGGTATTGTTGAATGGCTGGCGGCATGGAGCGGCAAGCATAAGCCACAAGTGTTGCGGCCTCTCGTTGCGGTTTTTGCGGGTAATCATGGTGTGACTAAGCAAGGTGTTTCGCCATTTCCGGCAGAAGTAACCGTGCAAATGGTGGCGAATTTCGCTGCTGGTGGCGCGGCGATTAATCAGATTTGTATTGCTAATGATTTGGGCCTGAAAGTGTTTGACCTAGCTTTGGATCACCCGACTGGCGACATTACACAAGAAGCGGCGCTGGACGAGAAAGCCTGCGCGGCGACCATGGCATTCGGCATGGAGGCCATCGCTGGCGGCACGGATTTGCTGTGTATTGGCGAGATGGGCATCGGCAACACGACAATTGCGGCGGCGATTTTCCATGCGCTTTATGGCGGCGCGGCGGAAGATTGGGTCGGCGCTGGTACGGGCGCGGATGATGAGGGCATCAAGCGCAAGGCGGATGCTGTGCGCCGCGCGGTGGCGCTGCATGGGGCGCATTTGAAGGATCCGCTGGAAGTGCTGCGCCGTCTTGGTGGGCGCGAAATTGCCGCGATGGCGGGCGCAATTCTCGCTGCTCGTATGCAAAAAGTGCCAGTGATTATTGATGGATTTGTGGCCTCATCCGCCGCTGCGGTGCTATTGGCTGCCAATCCATCTGCGCTGGATCATTGCCTGTTTGGGCACGTTTCTGCTGAAAAGGCGCACCGTTTGGCGCTGGAGAAAATGGGCAAGAGCGCATTGCTAGATCTTGGCATGAGACTGGGCGAAGGCTCCGGCGCTGCACTGGCGGCTGGCATCGTGAAATCAGCCGCGCTTTGCCATTCCGGTATGGCGACCTTTGGCGAAGCAGGGGTCAGCGACCAAGTCTAACCGAATATCTTCTTCTGTTGATTTTCAGGCGGCAGGCCTGCGTCTGCGATTTTCTTCGCCGCGATCACCACGCGGTCGCGCGGGAAAATCGCTAGTGCTTCTGTGCCTTCGCGCAGCTTGGAGCGCAGGTCGAAAATGCCGCCGTGCAGGTGCATCAGCGCTTGCACGATTGGTAGGCCAAGCCCTGTGCCTTGCTCGGCATTTTTGATGGCGATTGAGCCTTGGCCGAACGTGGATAGCACAATCGGGATTTCGTCTTCCGGAATGCCGGGGCCATTGTCTTTGACGGAAATATATTGCCCGCCGCCGCCGGTCCAGCCAATTTTGACAGTAATCTCGCCGCCCGTTGGGGTGAATTTCACGGCGTTGGAAATAAGGTTCAGTGTTATTTGGCGAACGGAGCGCTCATCCGCCCAAATTGATGTCAGCGTTTTTTCAAAATTGCTGATGATTTTAATGTCTTTACTGCGCGCCTTCAGCGTCATCATGTGGACGGCGTCCTCGACCGTATCCGCCAGTTTCATGATCTCTTCCGTCAATGAGTGACGCCCGGCCTCGACACGCGAAAGATCCAGTATCTCGTTGATAAGGTTGAGCAAATGCTCGCCGCTATCGTGAATATCCTGCGCATATTCCCTGTATGTCGGGTTATCCAGCGGGCCAAGCACTTCGTTGCTCATGACTTCGGAAAAGCCGAGAATGGCATTAAGCGGCGTGCGCAGCTCGTGGCTCATGGAAGCCAGAAAGCGCGATTTTGCCATGTTGGCTTCTTCGGCGCGGGAACGGGCCTCGTCAGACATGCTTTTGGCCGTCTCTAGTTCGGCAATCAGCGCATCTTTTTCAGATTGATGCTCCAGATTTTCGCGTGCGATGTTGTTCAAATAGTTGGCGACCACCATGAAAAACGCGATGCCCGCGATGAGCATCAGCACCATGGAAACTTCGACGGCATTGGTGAGATGGGCCGAAAAAATGATGAATGAGGCCACCGGCACGACGAATGTGAGCAGCAAGGCGCGGCGCATGTTGGCGGTGGCAATGGCAGTTCCGGCCATTGCCAAAAGCAAGACCACAGCCTGCAACACGCTAATTTGCGGAATGCCGCATTCATTGCACTTAAAGGCGGCCAGCCACGCCCAGCAAAGGCCGGTAACGATGTGGCAAGCCAGCATGATGTTGGACCAGTAAGGGATATTGATGGCCTCAATTTCTGTGTTGGCAAGGCGGTGAGCGAAAACGCCCAAAACTATATAAGCGCACAGGGTCAGCAGCGCCCAATAGATGGCTTGTGCGCCAAAGCCAATGAAAGTGGCCGCGCCTGCGGTCGCGATAATGGCGAGCGGAATAACAGATGCCAGCGAGCCAAGCACTTCGGCGTGTTGGCGCAGCAAATCTGCTGTGAAATCCGCGCGGCCGCCCTCGTTCAGGCGTGCACGGGTGCGCTTTATGGCCTTCGCCGTCTCGGGGTTGCGAGAGCGCTTGGCCATATTGACGATATTTTTATCAGCGACTTGTGATCGCAACGCACTCATTACAACATTTCGCAATCTGGTTGGATATTCAGTTTACAAAGCCTAAAGCTGCATGATTAACGAACGGTGCATTTTCGCCTGCGAACGTTGAAAACAAAGGTAATTTTTGAAATATGGCATTTCGGCGCTATCGCTATTATTCAACCCCGCGCCCCCTGTGGCGGCGTGTGCTGGATTGGATGCTGACTCTAGCGTTTTTCACCGCTTTGGTTTTGGTGATAGTGAAGCTCGACAACTTTACTGCGCAGTCTCACCAAGGCGTGCCCTATGTCGTCGATGGCGACACAATTGTGCTGAATGGCACGAAAATCCGGCTTGAGGGAATAGATGCGCCGGAGATGCGCCAAACTTGCGTGGCGCTTGGCAAGCCTTACCAATGCGGCGCGGAAGCGCGGGCGAATTTGCGCAATCTCATCGGCAAAGCAGTGCTTACGTGCTCTGGTTCGCGATTGGACAAGTATGGCCGGTTTTTGGGTGTTTGCACGGCGCTGTCAAAGGATATCAATCGCGAAATGGTGGCTGACGGCTGGGCGGTTTCTTATGGCGCTTATTTAGGCGATGAAATGGCCGCGAAATCTGCCAAGCGCGGCATCTGGCGGGGAACATTTGATCGCCCGCAAGCATGGCGACAGGCACACGCAGATATTGCTGAGGTACCGCACGATTTCTGGTTCAAAAGTCTGGCTTTCTTCAATCGACTTTTTGGGATTGAATGAGTTTAAGAGGAGTTCGATGATGAAACTATTTGATGGTGGCAAAGCGCCGAACCCGCGCCGCGTGCGTATTTTCTTGGCCGAAAAAGGCATCGAGGTGCCGTTGGTGTGCGTGGATATGGGCGCGAATGGCCACAAAGGAGATGATGTGACCAGCCGTAATCCATTGCAGCGGCTGCCTGTGCTGGAACTGGATGATGGCACCATATTGACCGAGTCCGTCGCGATTTGCCGCTATTTTGAAGAATTGCAGCCAGAGCCTGCGCTTTTTGGCAAGGGTGCGCTAGGCAAAGCCAAAGTGGAGATGTGGAACCGCCGCATGGAGTTGATTTTTTTGAATTCCGTGGCGGCGGCATTCCGGCACACGCATCCAGCGATGCAGGGCTGGGAAGTGCCGCAAGTACCTGAATGGGGCGAGGCGAACCGGCCGAAAGCGCTGGCGTTTCTTGATCTGATGAACGGCGAATTGGCCAACCGTGAGTTTGCGGCGGGGGACGAATTTTCCATTGCGGATATCACGGGTCTTGTGGCGATGGATTTCATGAAGCCTGCAAAGATCATCATTCCAGAGCATTTGACCAACGTGCTTCGTTGGAAAGCGACATTGTCGGCAAGGCCGAGTGCGCAGGCATAGTGGAATTATTTTTCTAAAATATCGTATTTTAGGTATGGTTTTCTGTTGGTAAGAGTATTATTGCTCATTCAAAGAAAGTCATTCTGGAGTTACCATGGATCGTCTTGACCGCAAAATTCTACGCTTGTTGCAGGAAGATGCGACGCTTGCTGTCGCCGATATTGCTAAGAAGGTTGGCCTATCTACCACGCCATGCTGGCGACGGATTCAAAAGCTGGAGGAAGATGGCGTTATAAAGCGCCGCGTGGCCGTGCTTGATCCAACTAAAATCAACACGCGGGTGACGGTGTTCGTCTCCATCCGCACCAATGCGCATAATCCCGAATGGCTGCGGCGCTTTTCGGAAGTGATCTCCGAGTTTCCCGAAGTCGTGGAATTTTATCGCATGAGCGGCGCGGTAGATTATCTTTTGAAGGTCGTCGTGCCGGATATTGCGGCCTACGATGCTGTTTATAAGCGCCTCATCGCCAAAATCGAAATCAGCGATGTTTCGTCTGCATTTGCGATGGAGCAGATTAAATACACCACGCAACTGCCGCTGGATTATATGATTTTGGAGAAGGACAGCGGCGCTAGTTAAGCTTTCCGCTGAACCCCGCCGCCGCGTTTGGTTGCGGTGTCCTTCTGGCTTATCGCGGTGATAATTTTCTGATTGGTGAGTTCGCGCAATGCGTCCTTGCCAATCCACCGCGCGGTCTTATCGCTAGATGCGCCGAGTTTTTCGGCCAGTGCCAGCGCCGGTGCGTGAAGTTCCAGCGAGCGCTTGCCCACTTGGCGCAGTGCCCAGTTTACTGCCTTTTTGACGAAATTGCGCTCGTCGGTGGCGTGAGCTTCAATCAATTCGAGGAAGCCCAAAAACTCGGCGTCGGGCCGTTTTTTCATGTGAACAGCGGCAACCGCGATCATTGAAAATGCAGCGCGACGAGTGAATTCAGCTTCGTCGGCGGCAAACTCCGGGATCAGCGCATCAGACAAGCCAGCCTCTATGAACAGGTCGGCAACGCTATCGACAATTTCCCAGGAGTCGAATTCCGAAGCCCAGCGACGGGCTTGTTTCTCGGTGACCTTTGCCTTTTCATCCGTGTAGGAAGCGATGAGCCGCGCTTCGCGGTAGCCGGTTTTCCAGAGCTCCAAGGCGCGTTCATGGTCTTTGCCGATGCCGCGCGCATAGGGGCGCAGTGCTGCGTTGGTGACGCCGAACGTTTGTTCAGTTTTTATGCCAAAGCGGGCTTTGCTTTCGATAACGGCGTTTGAGCCGTTCGCCTTTAGCCATTTCAACACATCGTCTGTGCTGACCGGCTCATCGTTGGGGAGCGACATCCTAAAGTTCCAATCTTGCGAGCAGGCTGGAGGTATCCCAGCGCTTGCCACCGAGCTTTTGCACATCACCATAGAACTGATCGACCAGTGCCGTGACGGGTAGTGACGCGCCGTTGCGGCGGGCTTCGTTGAGGCAAATCCCCAAGTCCTTGCGCATCCAATCCACCGCAAAGCCGAAGTCGAACTTGCCGACATTCATGGTCTTGTGGCGGTTTTCCATTTGCCAAGAGCCCGCTGCGCCCTTGGAAAGGACAGCGATGAGTGCTTCGATATCCAAGCCCGCTTTTTTGCCAAAGTGGATGCCCTCGGCCAGTCCTTGCACAAGGCCCGCGATGCAAATCTGGTTGACCATTTTGGCAAGCTGGCCAGAACCTGCCGGACCCATGAGACCCACCATACGGGCATAAGCGTCGATGATGGGCTTGGCTTTGTCGAACGTGTCTTCCGCGCCGCCGCACATCACGGTGAGCATGCCATTTTCCGCGCCCGCCTGCCCGCCGGAGACGGGCGCGTCGATGAAGCCGACGCCCAGCGCCTTCGCGGCAAGGTCTAATTCGCGCGCGACTTCGGCGGAAGCAGTCGTGTTGTCGATAAAGATCGCGCCCTTTTTCATCGCGGCGAAAGCGCCGTTTATGCCGAGCGTTACACTTCGCAAATCATCATCATTGCCCACGCAGCAGAACACGAAGTCTTGGGTTCTAGCAGCGTCCGCTGGTGTTTCTGCAAACGCACCGCCATGCTCGGCCACCCAGGCTTTGGCCTTTTGCGTGGTGCGGTTATAGACGGTTACTTCGTGTCCGCCTTTGTTTTTGAGGTGCGCAGCCATTGGATAGCCCATGACGCCGAGGCCTAGAAATGCGACTTTTGCCATGTGGTTAGTCCTTTGGAAGTTGGCGAAGCGAGAGGAGCTAGCCATGCCAGCCATGGCGGAATTATGCAAACGCTTGTTAGAGGCGATGCGAATTATTGAGTCATTTCAGAGTTTTGCGCATCGCGATTTTGATAACACTCGAGCGTGTTGATGAATTGAATCAACAGTCGTCGCAGACGTTGTGTGATGTTTCAAAAGCGCGGTATTCGGCGCGGATATAATCGATAAATAAGCGCACTTTTAGTGGCACAAAGCGACGGCTGGGGTAGGCGGCATGAAGCGCGACTTTGCCCATGTCATAGTCGGTGAGCAGGGGGATCACCTGCGTTTCGCCCATATCATGCTTGAACATCCATTGCGGGCCGGTGGTGATGCCGACGCT
>JANPBE010000591.1:0-1636 GCA_031430295.1 Phyllobacterium sp. | reverse complement strand
GCAATATCAACGGGTTTTGGAATCCAATGATAACGCTCATCAACCATATGAAATCTGAAGGGTTTATTCACACCGGCCATCTGGTAAATCCGTTGGTGTTTGATGATGCTGACCAGATTGTACCCGGCATTTTGGCTGCCGCAAAACTGCAACATAACAATGTTAGTCAGGCAACTATCAAAGACCTCTGATAGTTACAGGCGAACATTGCCGTGCCAAGCGAAACTCAAAATTTGAAGATACCGGATAGTCTGGATTCGAAGGGAATGCTTTTTTCCTTTGATTTTGACAGTACCGGTTACACTGTGTTTGATGAAAGCAACGCTCAATGGTCATGGCGAATATTTGCACTGACTGATGGCCGTGCGCGGCGCGAAATCGAACATGATGCTGCGCTTTCGCCCGACGCAAAGGCCAGCTTGCTCTCAAATGATGCGCATTTTCAAATTAGTTACGAGGATGGCTGGCTGCACGGCAGCATTCCGGATCTGCTGCATTTGCATTATGAAGAGACTGAGCGGTTAGGGCATTTGCGCTTTGCGCTGAATGGCGATTTTCTTTTCACCGGCAGACGGCAACCGCTGCAAACGCTTGATGAAATTCGTTTGGCCATTGAACAGAGGAAACTTAAGTTGCCAGCGCCGCTGGAATTGATCGATGCTTACGTTTCCAAACTAATCGACACGTTTGGGCGCAAGATTGCTGAACTTTCCAAACTTCTGGATTCGATAGAGGACCGGATTGTTGGCGATGGCTGGCAGGACGAGCGGGTCCGCCTAAGCCGCGCTCGGCGCAATGCTGTTTTGGTGAACCGGCAAATCTCATCGCTCGGCGGTGTGTTTCGCGCGCTGGAGCAGACGCATTCAAAAATACTTCCCGTAGAGATGAACGAGCTTTTCCGCGAGTTTACTCAAGGGACATCGGCGCTCTATCACGATATTGAGCAGGTTCAGGCGCGAGCGCGGCTGCTGCAAGAAGAGATCATGGCGAAATTGACCGAAAGGTCCAACCGGCTATTGGAGATCATCTCTATTATGACGGCGGTGTTACTTCCGGCAACGATTGTCACCGGAATGTTTGGCATGAATACCGATGGAGTGCCGTTCGCAGGCGATACGTACGGATTTTGGCTGGCGTCCGGTGTTGCCATTCTTTTGGCGGCGCTGTGCTATTTTGTCGTGAGGCGGTTGTCCGGCAGTCCTTAAATTCTAGCGTCGCTTATGATGCTACCGCAAGCGAGCACTTCATCCTCGTGAGCATGATCGCGCCACGGTTCGGCTTGGCCTGCTTGTTGCCAGCTTTGCATGTTTGGCAGGGACAGAATATGTTTGGCATATGCGGTCGCGTGCGCGGATAATTCAAAGCCATAGGACCACCAGCGAAACACCACGGCGGAGAAAAATGCATCGACGGCACTATAGTTTTTGCCACACAAATACGGCCCGCCAAAGCGCGTTAGTCCCTCGCTCCAGATAGCATCTATGCGGGCGATGTCTTGGCGCAGCGCTTGGGATGGCGCGTTCATTGCCACTTTGAGGCTGACATTCATCGAGCAAGCGTTGCGCAACGCCTGAAAGCTGGAGTGCATTTCGGCAGATACGCAGCGACCCCACGCGCGGGCATCATCATCCTTCGG
>JANPBE010000590.1:0-5222 GCA_031430295.1 Phyllobacterium sp. | reverse complement strand
GATAGGCACGGTTAACCCGCATTTCACCCTAAACGCCTCCGGCTTTAGCGGATTTGCGGCTGCCTATTATAATTTGTCAGAGGCCGAGCTGGTGGAACAGGCCGTTTCGCGCGGCGAAGCACGCCTTACCGCCCATGGTGCTTTGGTGGCGATTACCGGCCAACATACCGGTCGGTCGCCCAAGGATAAGTTCGTGGTGCGCGATGCCAATACCGAGCCGCATATCTGGTGGGACAACAACAAGCCGCTGTCGGTGGCGCAATTTGATGTGCTGAAAGCGGATATGCTGGATCACGCCAAGGGCAAAGACTTGTTCGTGCAAGACTTAATTGGCGGTGCGGACAGCGACAATGCGTTGCCGACACGCATTGTGTCAGAGCTTGCATGGCAATCGCTGTTCATCCGCAACTTGCTGATCCGTCCGGACCGCAAGGACTTGGCCAACTTTAACGCCAAGCTGACGATCATTGATCTGCCATCCTTTAAAGCAGACACGGCACGCCATGGCACGCGCAGCGAGACTGTGATTGCGGTGGATTTCACGCGCATGATCGTACTGATTGCCGGCACTTCCTACGCTGGCGAAATCAAGAAATCGGTATTCACAGTGCTGAACTACATTTTGCCTGCCAAGGGCGTCATGCCAATGCACTGCTCGGCCAATGACGGCAAGGATGGCGATGCGGCGGTGTTCTTCGGGCTTTCCGGTACGGGCAAGACCACACTGTCTGCCGATGCCTCGCGCACGCTTATTGGCGATGATGAGCATGGCTGGGGCAAAAACGGTATCTTCAATTTTGAAGGTGGTTGTTATGCCAAGACCATTCGCTTGTCCAAGGAAGCCGAGCCGGAAATTTTCGCGACCACGCAGCGCTTCGGCACTGTGCTGGAAAATGTGGTACTGGACGAAAACCGCGTGCCGGATTTTAATGATGGCTCGTTGACGGAAAATACGCGCTGCGCCTACCCGCTGCATTTCATTCCGAATGCCAGTGATACGGGCCGCGCCGGTCATCCGAAAAACATCATTATGCTCACCGCAGACGCCTTTGGCATCATGCCGCCCGTGGCGCGGCTAACGCCTGCGCAAGCCATGTATCACTTCCTTTCAGGCTACACCGCGAAAGTGGCAGGCACCGAAAAGGGCGTGACTGAGCCAGAGGCGACTTTCTCCACCTGTTTTGGTGCACCCTTCATGCCGCGCCATCCGTCGGAATATGGCAATCTGCTACGCGATTTGATCGCCGAACATAAGGTGGATTGCTGGCTGGTGAACACCGGCTGGACCGGCGGCGCTTATGGCACTGGCAAGCGGATGCCCATCAAAGCCACGCGTGCGCTTTTAACCGTCGCGCTCAATGGTTCGCTGAAAGAGGCGCAGTTCCGCACCGATCCGAACTTCGGCTTTGCCGTGCCCGTATCAGTGCCGGGTGTCGATAGTGCCATCTTGGACCCGCGCTCCACCTGGGCGGATACGGCGGCCTATGACCGGCAAGCACGTAAGCTCGTGTCGATGTTTGTCGAAAACTTCACCAAGTTTGAAAGCCATGTCGATGCGGCAGTGCTAAGCGCTGCACCGCATTGGCTGGAAGCTGCGGAATAGACAAGGTATTTGGCGTCCCAGAACTCCACTGGATCCCCGTCTCAAGCGCCAAATAGCGGCCCATCGTTTTCCCTAAGGCGATGGGCCTTTTCTTTTAGCCCGCGAACAGCCATCTTCCTGTTTGAATTTGGAAACTAGGCATGGCTGACGACATCATCTATTCGGATCGGGGTGTAACCGTTAGCGAGGCTATGGTTTCAGAAAAATTCGTTCGTGCGCAAGGTCCGGGCGGGCAGAATGTCAACAAAGTTTCCACCGCTGTTGAGTTGCGTTTGGATACAAATCTCGTCGAAATGTACGACAGTGTTCGCGATCGGCTGATTTCTTTTGCAGGGCAACGCGCAACCAAAGAGGGCGAGGTGATCGTGTTTTCAGATCGCTTCCGCACCCAAGACCGCAACCGTCAAGACGCGCGTGAAAAGCTCTGTGCTCTGCTTGATAAAGCCACCACCCCACCCCCGCCGCCACGCCGCAAGACAAAGCCATCAAAGGGCGCGATTGAGCGGCGCTTGAACGAAAAGACAAGTCGCGGCGGGATTAAGAAAAATAGAGGGCGGGTGGACGAGGAGTAATCTGCCAGACAAAATGAGTGCGGTGCTTTTATTGAATATGACATTTGAAAACCGTCACGATTTGTTTATTGGAAATTTATTTGACTTAAAGTTGTATTGAGCGAAGCGGAGCATGGTTATGTTAGGTCTACCTGATTGGCTGGTATCGGGAATAATTATAGGAATAGGCGCCATTATTTGGCGGTTGGCCGGTCAGCTTTTGTTCGGGAGAAAAAAACAAGTAATAACTCCACCGCCAGTTCAACAAGCATTGATAGTCAATTTTAAGCAACAAACAAACAACAGCGACGCATTCTATGAACTAATCGATGAACTGTACGCCGCTTTTGAACGCAAAGAACCGTATGAATATGATGGCCATGACATAGCCATTGATGGGAGCGAAGGAAATTTCTATTTTTACGGCCCAGATGCGGGCAAGCTGCTCATCTTGGCCTCCCCAATTTTGTTAAAGTACAAATTTATGGCTGGCGCAGAATGTTTGCGCCGCTATGGCGATGTAAATGATACTGATGCACAGGAAGTGACCACGGTGCTGGGCCAGCTTCCGTCTTAACGGCGATAGCCGCTAAAGCCTGCCAATCCGCTCAATCAGCAAATCAAAGAACCCATCATGGTCAATATCGCCCATCACCTGCGCGTTGGGGGTACGGTCTGTGACTTTCCACCAGTCAATTACGGTCATGCCCATCGTTAGCTCGGACATGGTTTCAATAGCCACATTACAGTGGCGGCCTATGAAAAGTTCCGGCTTGATGAGATAGGCGATCACACACGGGTCATGCAGCGGGCCACCATCTGTGCCGTATTTTTCCACGTCGAAACGCTCGAAAAAACCCAACAGGTCGGCGGTGGCATTGCCAACGCGGCTGTTCATGGCGCGAAACGCTGAAACACGCTTGCGCGTCGTCAGCGCCTTGTGCGTCACATCAAGCGGCATCATCGTGATGGGAACGCCGGAGCGAAACACGACATCGGCCGCGTGCGGATCGACATAGATGTTAAACTCGGCAGTCGGTGTGATGTTGCCGCCCTCAAAAAAGCCGCCGCCCATCAGCACGATTTCCCTGATCTTCGGCGCAATCTTTGGCTCGTGGATGAGGGCAAGCGCGATGTTTGTGAGGGGCCCAAGCGGGCACAGCGTAATCGCTCCCTCTTCATTGTTCATGATGGTTTCAATGATAAAGTCCACGGCATATTGGCTTTGAAGCGGCATGGTGGGTTCTGGCAGATCCGGACCATCCAGCCCGGTGCGGCCATGCACATGTTCGGCAGTCACCAAATTACGCATGAACGGACGAATAGCACCGGCAAATACGCGGGTCTGTGGCTTGCCTGCCAGTTCGCAAATTTTACGGGCATTCACTTCCGTTAGCGCCAGCGGCACATTGCCAGCCACAGCGGTAAGTCCGACTACCTCCAGCTCCGGGCTGGAAAGCGCCAGCAAAATGGCAACGGCATCATCTTGGCCGGGGTCAGTATCAATGATGATTTTGCGGGCCATTTTGTTTTTCCTTTGTTTATAAATTGCGCTCAAACTGCGTCTTGAAGAGTGTGCCTGAAAAGACCATATCTTGGTTTCGAGGGCAAATGCCAATAGCCGGGTTTGCTGAAAATAAAGTCGCTTATCCAAGGACTTGGAATATGACACGCATAACAGCTTTTTCTAACCCATTGCTACTCGGCTTTGATGCCGTTGAGCGCACACTTGAACGTGTTGCCAAAAGTGGTGATGGCTATCCTCCCTATAACATTGAGCGTTTGGCCGTAACCTCCGGCGCAGAGCGCTTGCGCATTACGCTGGCGGTGGCGGGATTTTCTGATGCGGATTTGGAAGTTACCTTGGAAGACAACCAGCTTGTCATTCGCGGGCGGCAGTCTGAAGACGACGAGAGCCGCGAATTCTTACATCGCGGCATTGCCGCGCGGCAATTTCAGCGCTGCTTCGTGTTGGCCGACGGTATGCGCGTTGGTGCTGCGGAATTGAAAAACGGCTTGCTATCCGTTGACCTTGAACGACCGGAACCAGAAAAACTAATCCGCCGCATTGAAATTTCAGTCAGCGAATAATCAGGAGATAGCTTATGGAAAAGATAAAATTATCCGATTTCGAATTTGCGACGCTGGGCACTGGCAAGGTCGGCTATATCCGCAAGATGAATTCCAACATACTTAACCAGCTTTATCCGAACCTCTCGGAAATCGCGCCGGGCATTGATGTCTGGACGCTCTTCGCTGCCGATGGTCAGCCGATTCTCTTGGCAGATGAGCGCTCAACCGCCATGGAAGCAGCAGGTTCCAATAACATTATGCCGGTGGCGCTGAATTAATAAACTGGATTTGGCCGCAATACTTGCATAGGTAATCCGCAATGATGGTGAGCTGTCTTCTCCCCGATACTCTTTCGGGGAGAAGATGCCGACAGGCAGATGAGGGGCGGCTTAACACTGAAATACCGTGGTTTGCCGCCCCTCACCCTACCCTCTCCCCGATGAAGAATCAGGGAGAGGGAAACTCGCCGACCTTAGATACTCAAGCGGTGGGTAACCCATATGAAACTCGACAAAAACGCCAAGCTGGTTTTAGCCACGCATAACTCTGGTAAGCTGAAAGAGTTTCAGGACTTAATGGCCCCGTTCGGCTTTGTGATTGTCTCGGCCGGGTCGCTCGGCCTGCCGGAACCGGATGAGACCGGCACCACATTTGAACAAAATGCCTATACCAAAGCCTTCGCGGCAGCGACTGCCACGGGGCTTATGGCGCTGTCTGATGATAGCGGCCTTTGCGTGGATGCGCTGGGTGGCGCGCCGGGTGTGTATACCGCCGATTGGGCCATTCAGCCCGATGGGTCACGCAACTGGCATCTGGCGATGCGCAAAGTGGAGGATGCCATTCTTGAGGCTGGCGCGAGCGAGCCTTCGCAGCGCAAAGGGCAATTTGTGGCAACGCTTTGCCTGTGCACTCCCCAAGGCGAGGCGACCTATTATCGCGGTGAGGCGGCTGGGACGCTGGTGTGGCCACCGCGCGGCGCTGATGGTTTTGGCTAT
>JANPBE010000589.1:0-2887 GCA_031430295.1 Phyllobacterium sp. | reverse complement strand
GCTTTCGCCGTCTGAAATCCAACGTGTCGAGGACTTTGTTGGCATGGAAATGCCGATGAGGCCCTTGTCCTGCGCCATTGCCCAGCTTGAAGTCAGCGCAATTGCAGTGGCAGTCGCCAAAATACCGAAATGTCTACGATTAATCATGTTATCCTCCCTGTGGACCGCAATTCATCCAATGTCGCAAACAGGCTGTTTCCGCCGTTGCGTTTCATTGGGCTCCTCCGATGCCTTTTGAACGCTCACACCATCACTCAGTACACTGCCCAAGCAGCATCGCACTTTCATAAATGATGACCTTACTAAAGGGCGAATTGGTATAACTGTCAAATGCAAATTTATGCCGATGATATGATATAATTGGTATATATACGTTGGATGTTTTCCCAAGCTATCACTGGACGGCTGGGTAGCGATGCGTCGCTAGGCAACACACCAGTTAAAGGTACGCCCACATTGCCGAGCACAGACAAGCATAGCAATTGCTGCACCTAATTATTGCTACTCATACATAAATTGGTATATCATAGACGTCGAACCGGGAATTTCGCATGATCGCACATCCAAAGGGTATGGTGGACGAGGCATCTGACGACGGCGATATGCTGACACGGGTTGGCATTCGCATTCCGCATTTACGTATGATTGTTGCGCTCGATGATTACGGCCAAGTGAGCGCGGCAGCCTCCGTATTGAACATGTCACAACCCGCAGCCTCGCGCATGGTGGCCGATATTGAGCGGATTCTTGAAGTGCCTATTTACGAGCGCCTGCCCCGTGGCATCGCGCTGACGCCTTATGGCAAGGCGTTTGCGCTGCGCGCCCGCACGATCTTGCTCGAACTGCGCGAGGCAGGGCGCGAAATTTCTGACTTACGCCACGGCACTGGGGGTTCGGTATTCATGGGTGCGGTCACCGCGCCCGCCTTGCAAATCGCCCTGCCTGCTATTCGAAAGATCCGCGATAAATATCCGCGCATAACCATCAACATGCAGGTTGAAACGAGCAACACATTGGCCAAAGAGCTGCTGGCATCGCGTCATGATTTGATTATCGCCCGCGTGCCGGACGACATGAACCCTACGCTGTTTAACAGTCTTGAGATTGGTGTAGAAAAAGCCTGTCTTATTGTGCGCAAAGGCCATCCACTAACGCGATTTCAAAAAGTGGAGCTGTCGTCCCTGAGCCATTATGAGTGGGTGTTCCAACCCTCTGGATCACTGTTGAACCGCACGATTGAGCGGTTGTTTCTTGCACGGCTTGCGCCACTGCCGGATCGGATAATCAATACATCATCACTGCTAATGACGCTGATTATGGTGCGGGAATCCGATGCGATTTCGCCAATTGCTCTAGAAGTAGCAAAGCGCTTCGTCAGCGAGGATGCAAGCGGAACACTGGCAATTCTGCCGCTCGGCTTTGATATAAATATTCAGCCATTCAGCCTGATTACTGTCAAAAACCGGCAGCCATCACCCGCGGCAAAAACAATGTATGACTTTGTACTTGCAGAGATAGAAGCACAGAAGTCGCGCGAGGCCACATAGGCGCAAATCATGTAGGCATTGAATAGCGCATCAAATGATGCTATATTCATGCCTAATGAACGAGGAAAATGTCATGCGCACGACGATTGCCTTAGACGATGAACTTATGGCTAGGGCCGAAGAGCTTACCGGCATAACCGAAAAGGCTGCATTGATACGCGAGGCCTTGAAGTCATTGGTTGCCCGCGAGGCGGCACGGCGATTGGCATTGCTTGGGGGTAGTGACCCCACCGCCGAAGCCGCGCCACGGCGGCGGCCCGAAGCGGCATGATACTTGTTGATACCTCTGTTTGGATCGACCATTTTCGAAAGAATGATCCTTTGCTCATTGAACGACTTATCGCGGAGGATGTGTGGATTCATCCTTTCGTTATCGCAGAAATCGCCTTGGGAAATCTTGCCAATCACAAGTCCAAGCTAAGAGACTTGCAGGATTTGACCCACGTGACCGCAGCAACCGACCGCGAGGTGCTGCAATTCATTGAGCATCACAGGCTTGCCGGAAGAGGTATTGGCTTCGTGGACACGCACCTGCTTGCCTCTTTGCACCTCACACCCGGCATTAAATTATGGACACGAGATAAACGCTTGGCCGCGATAGCGACGAGCATGGACCTCGCCTTTAATCCGGATAGACGCTTAAACTAGTCTCACTTCGCCCAACGCAATACCAGCGGATCGAGCTCGCGCAAAAGCGCCATCAATTCTGTTTCCGTATCTGGATGCACAGCCTTAGTCGGGTGGCGGCCGAAGTCGGATTTGATAACGCCGCCGTGCTTCATGGCAATCTTCGCTGAACGCCAGCCGCATTGGCGGTTTTCAAAATTGATGGCTGGCAATATCCGGCGATAGCCTTCGATGGCCGCATCCTTGCGTCCTTCGCGGAAGTCAATCACCACGGGGCGCACTAGATCAGGGATCATGGCAGAGGTCATGGAACCTGTCGCGCCGGCGTTCAGATCGGCCATCAAAGTGATGCCTTCTTCGCCGTCAAACGGACCCTCGATGAGGTCGCCGCCTTCTGCAATAAGCCCACGCAATTTCGCGGCTGTTTGAGGCGTCTCGATCTTGAAATAGCGCAGCTGTTCGCATTCACGCGCCATCCGCACGATTTGCGTGACGGTCAATTGCACGCCCGATAGCGGCGCGTCTTGCAGCATGATGGGAATGCCACCCGCCTTGCCGACGCGCTGGAAATGTTCGATGGTCGAGTTCTCGTCCGCACGCAGACCCGTCCCGTGATAGGGCGGCATCATCATGAGCATGGAAGCACCAAGCGAGGCGGCAAGGCGCGCGCGCTCTTCAACAATTTGCGTCGCAAAATTCGAGATGGTGACGAT
>JANPBE010000588.1:0-1216 GCA_031430295.1 Phyllobacterium sp. | reverse complement strand
ACGCGCCAAAAAGGTATTCCTACATTGCTCAAAGCCGTCCCGCTTATCTTGGCGCAACGGCCAAACGCCAAGTTTGTACTGGTGGGGCCGTTGGAGTCCGAAGGGCCATTTGCCGTAGATCGTGCTGCCATCGCGAACCTCGGTGATCATGTCATCATGCTGGGCTCCCGCACAGACGTACCATCGCTTTTGGGTATGGCAGATGTGTTTGCCTTTCCAACCGAATATCGCGAGGGCATTCCACGTGTATTGTTGGAAGCTGGGCTTGCTGGCCTGCCGATTGTCGCCTCTCACATGCCAGGCTGTAGTGACGTCGTTGAAAATGGTGCCAACGGCTATCTGGTCACTCCGGGCGAGCCCTCTGCATTCGCTGCTAAAATCGTCGAGCTTCTTCAGAGGCCGAGAAAGGCAAAAGCAATGGGGGCCCGGTCCGTTTCGCTTGTGCGTCAAAAGTTCGAACTGGCAAGTGTGGTCGATCGATATAGTGATGTTTACAACTCTATAATCGAGAGCAGACACATTCATAAAAGCGACAAGGAATTAGCGTTCGCCAAAGGCACTGATATGAACAGCAGCGGCATAAGATCAGCCGAAGAGCCGCGTGGTGCGCTGCCATGATTCTTAATGCATTGCTGGCCTTCGGAATCGTCATGTCATCAGCAACCCAATGGATTGTGGATGGCGCTTCTTCAACACTGGGTGAACTAGCACTTTTGCTATGGATATTGCTGGCGTTGGGACAAATGCTCTCCGCAAAGCAAATGATGGTTACTCCAGCCCTTGTCCGTCTAGGTGGCTTTTGGTTGGGATTGGCGCTGTTGACGTGTGTCGGTGTTATTGTAGGTTACATGAGCGAAACGCTGTACGCTTCATACGTTGTGCATGACACTGCATCATACATATTGCTGGCGTGTATAACGTGCCTTTCCGCCGCCAAATTAGATACAAAACGCCAATTGCGCCAGTGCGCATGGTTTTTGGTTCTTTTTGCTAATGGCACACTCGCTATCCAGTTCCTAATGGGCGCGGGTGTGATTAATTTTTCGAGCATCAATCCTTGGTACTGGGACCGCTTTAGAGGGTGGTCACAAAATCCGAACCAACTCGCCCTCTATTGCGCGGTATATGGCCCTATCGCACTGCATCTCGCCACGACTTCAAAAGCGCGACTTCCAATGGTTGCTGGATTTACCGGACTCGTTATTCCTGTTGTTGC
>JANPBE010000587.1:0-4104 GCA_031430295.1 Phyllobacterium sp. | reverse complement strand
CGATAACCTTGAACTGCTGCGTTGGCTTGATGGACCCGGAATGAATGCGGCCTGTGATAAAACGGCCGAGAAATGGATTAGCTTCCAAAAAGGAGCCGATCATCGTGAAAGGACCGGGAGCCACTGTTGGCTCTGGAACATGCTTCAAAACCAGCTCGAACAGCGCCTTCATGCCTTCGTCTTGGCGGCCATCCTGCGTGGCGGCCATCCAGCCATTACGGCCTGAACCGTAGAGCAATGGGAAATCCAGCTGATCGTCATTGGCATCGAGCGCGGCGAACAGGTCAAACACTTCGTTGACCACTTCGGTGATACGCGCATCAGGACGGTCCACTTTGTTGATGGCTACGATTGGCTTCAAGCCGAGCTTCAGCGCCTTGCCAACCACGAATTTGGTCTGTGGCATCGGGCCTTCAGCGGCGTCAACGAGAACGATAACGCCGTCCACCATCGACAAAATACGCTCAACTTCGCCGCCGAAATCGGCATGGCCTGGCGTATCAACGATGTTGATGCGGGTGTTGTCCCAGACAACGGAAGTTGCCTTGGCAAGAATTGTGATGCCGCGCTCTTTTTCAAGATCGTTGCTGTCCATAACGCGCTCTGCCACGCGTTGGTTGTCGCGAAACGCGCCGGATTGCTGGAGAAGCTTATCAACCAAAGTAGTTTTGCCATGGTCAACGTGCGCGATAATCGCGATATTGCGGATTTTCATATAGTCACTCGGGAGGTTAGTGGGGCCTTGGCATTGCCATGCCGTTTTCAGTTGGCGGCCTCTTACAGCAGAATTGTGACTTTAGGAAGGGGGGACGTTAAGGTCAGTTAATTGCACAAGTTCGATGTTTTCTGAATTAAGATCAATTGATTGACGCAAATTGAAATTTCCGTTATTAAGATCAATCAATTGATCTAATTTTGGAACGGTTATGCTCACAATATCAGAAGACGAAATATATGATAATTTAGCATTGGAAAATCCGTGGTGGAAGAGTGCGGCGGTAAGCGACAAGATTGCCGGCTATCCCAAGCGTACTTACTTTGCACCATTCTCCGAACTCGTACTGCAAGATGAAGTAAAGCGCTCCGTTATTTTGCTTGGTCCGCGCCGTGTCGGCAAAACAATTATGATGTTGCAGCTTATCGCTGATTTGTTGAAAAGAAAAACACCACCTCAAAACATTCTCTATGTTTCGCTTGATAGGCCCTTGTATAATGGGATCACGCTGGAAAAAATTGTAAAAAAACATCTTCAATCTCAGCCCATTGTGCAAAATATTCCGCGTTATTTTTTCTTTGATGAAATCCAATATCTCAAAGAATGGGAGCTTGAACTTAAGAGTCTGACGGATATTTACCCCGACTGTAAATTCATTGCCTCAGGTAGTGCTGCGGCTGCACTCAGAGCAAAAAGCAATGAATCTGGCGCGGGACGCTTTACGACCTTTCTGCTGCCTCCGCTTACATTTGATGAGTTTATATTGTTTCAAGCCGATAAAAATGATAACCATCGTCGATTGGTGGAGTTTGCTGACGATAGGTTTAGTGCACCTGAGCGTCTTCAGAGGCTAGATGTGCAGTATCTCAACAATTTATTTGAGAGCTACTGTTCTTATGGCGGCTATCCCGAAGCCGTTTTTTCTAGCCGCGTACAGCGTGAGATGGATAGGTTTATTCGCGAAGATATTATTGAGAAAGTACTGCTGCGCGACCTTCCGAGCATCTACGGCATAAGCGACACACGAGAACTCAACAGCCTGTTCACAACACTGACACTAAACACTGCTCACGAAGTATCACTGGATGGCCTGAGTCAAAGTAGTCGAGTGGCGAAGAATACACTCAAGCGATACATTGAATATTTGGAAGCCGCATTTTTGGTAAAAAAAGTCCGGCGGATAGATCAAAACGCCAAGCATTTTCAACGCGAAACAACGTTCAAAGTCTATCTGACTAATCCCTCGTTGCGCGGCGCACTGTTTCGTCCCTTAGGCCAAGATGACGATCAATTCGGGCATTTAGCAGAAACGGCAGTATTCAGCCAGTGGTTTCACAACCCACGCGAAACGCCACTTTATTATGCGCGATGGTCGGATGGTGAAATTGATATGGTCAATCTTAACGGGCCTAATCAATCGCCCGATCGGTTTGTAGAGGTGAAATGGAGCGATAGACATTTAGCGCAGCGAGACGAATGGAACCGGATTGGCAAGTTTGTGACCGATCATAGCAAAACGCTGCGTAGTGGTTTGGTAACGAGCAGAACCCTATTTGAAACACGCTCTATCCATGGCGTTGAAGTTAGAATTGTTCCGACCTCGGTATATAGTTGGATGGTGGGCCGGAATATCGTGAATTCACGGTTTAATGATAGTAGTAAATTCAATCTGGTAGGGCCAGCTGAGCCTCAGCTTTTTGATAATTTGGAATGAATTGACCCGCAAGATTGCTCTTGTAGGTCAAATCTCGTCCTTACTTTACTAGGCTTACACCAGAATGAAATCGCTCGGGATGAAGTCATCGGCGTAGGTGTTTTTGATCGTCAAAGTATCCGCGCCGAAGCTCAGCACTGTGTCAGCGCCCACTTGGTAGGCATGCCAGTCAACATCGGCAAAGTTATGGACACCGTTGACGTGGAGCTGGATTTTATCCTGATCGAAGGTGAAATCAGTGATGATATCTTTGCCATCGCCCGAGTTGAAGAAGAATCTGTCGTAGCCCGCGCCGCCGGTGAGGATATCATTGCCCAAGCCGCCTTTGATAAGGTCGTTGCCGGTGCCGCCGTTCAAATAGTCTGCGCCTTGGCCGCCGATGATATTGTCATTGCCAGCGCCGCCCAAAAGCGTGTCGTTGCCAATGCCGCCAGCTAGATAATCATTGCCGATGCCGCCGTCGATCCAGTCATTACCTGCGCCGCCGTAGAGCGTATCATAGCCTGCGCCACCATAAATCGTGTCGTTACCGGCGCCGCCATCAACCATATCGTTGCCGTCGCCAGCATTAATGTAGTCGGCATAGTTGCTGCCATAAATCCGGTCATCGCCGCCGAAGCCATAAATGTTGAAGGCCTGTGTCGTGGAATAATTTGTGGCGTGGATGATGTTTGAATAGCCGTTGCCGTAAAGCGTGATCATGATGGTCTCCTCAAGTTGAACAGGTAATCCGTTCGTTGAGGATAGATTAGAACGCGCCGCCTGAGCGGGTGCTGAACCGCACGTTCATGTGGCGTTCATTGAGCGGCAATTTGCTTGCGGAATTTTTCCACCGTGCCGTCACGATATAAAAGATTGTAGGTTTCAAAAGGAATGATCTGACCGTTTGGCGTGACAAAATGCGTGCAGGAGCGCTTCACATTGCCAACGCAAAAATTAAAGCGGTCCATGAAATCAATGATAACGACGCGGAAAATGTTTTCATAGGTCAAACCATCCGGCACCGGCACTTGCGGCAGGCAGCACAGCAAATCGCCAAGACGGGCAGACACATTGGGCTCAATGGTGGAGAGTGAAAACAGATCAAATATCTTCTCTTTGAGCATAGGGTAACGCTCAAAATTCACAGCATTGGGCACATCGCGGATGATTTCGGATTTCGGGATCATGGCCGTGACAGGCACAACGGTTTTCCCCGCGCGGATACCATAGCCAATGGCGATAGAGGTGGGGTTGCACGGCAGCGGTATCATATCCGACTCGCCGAAAATGCCGCTGTCATCCACAATGCGGCGGCGAATTTCTGAGAGCAGGACGCGGTTTTTCTTCGGGTCAAAACCATCATTGCGGCCCGTATCTTGAATGGGCTGGAAAGTGACGCCGCGCACGCACTTAAATTCCAGCGCATGGTCGATAATCGCTTTCATATCATGGTCGTTGACGCCCTTTTTGACGGTGCAGACCAGCGTGGTGGAAATGCCATGCTCTTCCAGCGCATCCAGCGCTTTGCGACGGACTTTTGACAGGTCCGCGCCGCGCAGATTTTTAATTGCTTCGGGGTTCAGCGAGTCGAACTGGAGATAGATTTCCAGCCCCTTTTTGCGCGCCGCGAGCTCCGCCACAAAGGCGGCGTCGGAGGCGATGATTAACACCAATGGCCTACGCATCGCCTCCG
>JANPBE010000586.1:0-1076 GCA_031430295.1 Phyllobacterium sp. | reverse complement strand
GAAAATTCGCGATTGATAAACCGCTCGGGACTTGTCGCCAGTTGCAGGCCATCAACATCTTTATACACCTTGATGGCATCAATTATAGACTTAGGGGAATGCGGCTGGTTCATGAAAGCGCCTGAGTGTTTTTTAATCGTTCCGTAGTCTGTCACACAAATGTAAAAGTCTTTTGACAACAAACTGTATCGAGCCTTGAAAATCACCTCAATTTCAGACAGATAGACGTATGGTTGGTTGGCGGTGCCGACTACAATTCATTTTGATAAGGATACAGGCTATGGCCGGTCATGCAATTGCGTATTTTCAAAACGATGCTGGTCATGCAATAATCGACATCGGTGTCACCGAATTTATGTGCGCCGGAGCGACCGCCCCGTTCGATCATCCTCATGTTTATCTCGACCTTGGCGTGGATAATGAAAAAGTCTGCCCTTATTGCTCAACGCTCTATCGTTACAATAAGAAACTGAAAGCCAGCGAAACGCTGCCAGCGGGCTGCGCCTACCACGACCAAGCGGCGTGAACTCCGGTTTTGACCGTTGAGCATTCAAACTGATCCAATAGCTACCCCTACCGATTGCTTGATAATTGGCGCGGGCATTGCCGGTTTGGTCGCAGCCTTGTCGTTTGCACGGCTTGGTTACAATGTCCGCATTCTAGAGAGGGCTTCAAGGCTAGATGAAGCAGGTGCGGGCATCCAGCTATCACCTAATGCGACGTCTATTTTATCTGTGCTTGGTGCTTTGGAGCCATTGCTAGCCTGCGCCACTATCGTTCAATCAATAGACCTTTGCGATGGTAAAAGCGGTAAGACTTTGCTGGCCCTGCCCGTCGGCAATGCCGCAAAAGATGCACCATTCTTGAGCGTTCATCGCGCGGACTTGCAGAAAGTGCTGCTTGAGGCCGTGCGCCAGAAATCGAGTATACGCCTCCATTTGGACTGCCAGATACAATCAATCGGCGGTACGGAGGGCGCTAAGATTGTTTCCTTCTTGCAAAATGATGATGCGCGCTCGTTTTCAACACAGCTTATTGTCGGGGCTGATGGTATCCGCTCTGGCACGAGACGTTTG
>JANPBE010000585.1:0-6553 GCA_031430295.1 Phyllobacterium sp. | reverse complement strand
ATACGCTGGCCTTGGGCGCAGCGCATGATATTTATCTCGGACCGGATGCTTTCCGGCGTCTACCGAAGTTCATACCACAACTCATGAAAGACCCGTTTGGCACGCGTTATCTGCCTGCCGCGCCGCGCGGTTATCCGGATTCTTGGGGCACAAAGCGCCATTGGAACGCCTACCAAACCTCGCCTTTTGAAGCGATGCGCGTGCTCAATCCTGCGCCAAATATAAAATCAGTAGCAAAAATGCAGGACTATTTCGCGGCCGCCTTTCCCGCACTTGGCCGCCCGGAAGTCAAAGTGGCATGGGCAGGCATGATCGACACGATGCCGGATATTGTGCCTATCATCGACCGTGCACCAAGCATTGCGGGCCTCGTCATCGCCACCGGCATGTGCGGTCACGGCTTCGGTATTGGGCCTGGCATCGGGCGGGTGGTTGCCGATTTGGTGGCCGGAAAACCAACCGGCCACGATCTTTCACGATTTAGATTTTCGCGGTTTAGCGACGGCAGCAAGATTAAACTAGGACCGGGGCTTTAATTATTCCATAAACCAGCCATGACTTACAACCAAAGATTGTCCTGTCAGCGCATTGGTTTTGAAACTGGCAAACAGCAACGCGACTTCCGCCACATCGTCAACAGTGGTGAATTCGCCATCAACGGTTTGGCCCAACATCACTTTCTTGATAACTTCATCTTCAGAAATGCCAAGCGCCTTTGCCTGCTCTGGAATTTGCTTTTCAACGAGAGGAGTGCGCACGAAACCAGGGCAAATCACATTAGATCGAACGCCATGCTTGCCGCCTTCTTTGGAGATAACTTTCGACAAGCCAATCAGTCCGTGCTTGGCCGTCACGTAGGCAGATTTAAGCGGTGAGGCTTCCTTCGAGTGCACCGAGCCCATGAAAATAATTGAGCCGGAATTCTGAGCATACATATGCGGCAAGCAGGCCTTGGATGTCAGGAATGCGCCGTCCAGATGAATAGCCAGCATCTTCTTCCAATCAGCGAAAGGATAGTCCTCCAGCGGGTGCACAATTTGGATACCTGCGTTTGAAACTAACACATCCACCCTGCCCCAATTTTTTATAACTTCGGCCACACCGGCGTTCACCTGTTCTTCGCTGGTGACATCCATTGCAACGCCAATGGCGTGGCCTTTATGCGTGGCGGTGATTTCCTTGGCTGTCTGCTGCGCGCCTTCAAGATTAAGATCAGCGATGGCAATTTTTGCGCCTTCAGCAGCAAATTTCTCAGCAATCGCGCGACCAATACCGCTGGCGGCGCCGGTAACAATGCAAACCTTGTCTTTCATTTTCATCACAATAGTCCTTCAAGTTCAGCTATTTTTGGGATCAAGATAATCATAAACCACTTCGCCGAGGCCAAGAGTCAAATCGGTAAGAATGTGTGTGGCAGAGATTACTTCACGCACCGGAAGTTCAGCAACGGGCGCCAGCGCATGGTCGAATAGCTCCAGCCCAGCAGGCCCGGTCCACGCGCCTTTAACGACGATGTCTTTGAGGTAATAGCGCACCAGTTCGCAAATGCGCGGGCTGCCATCAACATGCGGTATGATTTTGAGGAGGAACCCGGGCGCTTCCAAGGAAGCCTTCACGGCATCATTTTCCAGTGCCTTGTGCTTATAGCCCATCGTCGCATTGGCCACCCGCAGCGAGCCATAATCTAACGTGCCAACCAACGTATCCTTTTCCACCCGCAGCGATGGTTCAGCCAGTTTTTTAGGGAAGCCCCAAATCTCGCGGCCACCGGCAATTGGCGCGTCATCATTCAAATACATCGAATGAACATAGCCGCCCTTCTGGCCTTTGAACGTCACCGAGATGACCTGGCCGGACTCAGTATAGTCACCAAAGCCAGTCGAATCCGGCATTCGGATAAACTCATATTTGACGATTGGGTCGGTAATTTCCAGCGGCTCGGGAACAACTGCACGCAGCGCATCCATATCTGTCCGGTAAGTGATAATCAGAAATTCGCGGTTGACAAAGCGGTATGGTCCGACCGGATAGGACGGGCTGGTCAGCGGCATTGCGAAGGCTTTGGATTTTACGTCAGCGATATTCATCGTCGTTCCTGCTAGTTACTTCGTCAAATCAAACACTTGTACACCGGGAAAGTTCCTATCGCGCTTGATCCACGCCTTGGATTTCAAACCCTTGCGCACGTTCTCGCGGCCGGATGCCCAATGCTCTTCAATTGATAACTTAGAAAATTCATAATCCTTTGTGCCGCTGTCAACGCCGGTATCACGGCGGATGAGATGCGCCAAAGTCACGTTCGCTTGGCAACTCCAATCGCGAAGCAGCAGCGCATCGGGATCATCACGAAGGGCCTCCGGCAACTTGGCTGCCAACCGGCTGGCGGCATTGCGCATATCTTGTAACTGCTTGATATGATCGGAATTGAAGCGCGTCCGGCTGGAAAAACGAATGTCCTTCTCGCGTTCCGTCACTTCGCCAAGTGTCTTTGGCATCGTGCCGCGGGCGCGAAAAACATCCACTTGGAAAATGCACATGTCTTGGCGTGCACCGTCGAATTCCATAACGTAGTCAACCGGCGTGTTAGAAACTATCCCGCCATCCCAATAAAAATGTCCGTCAATTTCAACAGGCGCAAACGCAGGTGGTAATGCGCCAGATGCCATAATATGCTTCACACCTAGAATATCTTTTGTTGTATCAAAATATTTGAAATTGCCCATTATAACATCAACAGCGCCGACACTAAGACGTGGTCCGTGGCTCTTCAAATAATCAAAATCCACCAGTCCAGCCAATGTCTCCGCGAGTGGCTTGGTATCATAGAGACTGATGGCCTCAAGTGTGCCACTCGGTTGAAAATAGGGAGACGGAAAGCGCGGCGAAAAGAACCCAGGCACGCCAAAAGACGCGGCAAGATTTGCGCTGGTTTCATTGAAAAACGGCCGCAAAAATTCTTCGAAAGCCGGAATAGTGCCTTGTAAACCAGAGGAGACCTTCTCCCAAAATTGGCGCAATTTTGCCACGCGATCTTCTGGCCTATTTCCCGCAATTATCGACCCGTTGATGGCACCAATTGATATGCCCGCAACCCAATCCGGCAGAAAACCTTCTTCTGCCAATGCCTCGTATGCACCAGCTTGATAAGCACCGAGCGCACCGCCGCCTTGCAACACAAGCACATTCATTTCGGGCGTTGATTGGGGCATTTAGACTCTCGAAAATCGTTAATTAGAAGCCGATTGACTTCGCCCCAATTGAGGCTTTTCAATGTTGCAATGCAACATGACAAAAGTCACAAAATCAACCTTGTGTGGCTGCCTGTCTTGAAGCATCATAAATCATGGCCACAGTGACATTCACCGGCAACCTCACCCGCCACGTTGACTGCCCACCAGTCGATGTACATGGCACATCTCTACGTGAATTATTGGCAAAAATATTTGCAGAAAACCCGCGTCTCAAATCTTATGTTGTCGATGAACAGTTCTCGTTGCGCAAACATATGGGCATCATAATAGATGGAGAAATTATCAAAGATCGCAAAGGCTTAAGCGATCCGGTTGAATCAAATAGCGAAGTTTTTGTGCTTCAAGCCTTGTCAGGCGGATAATCGGGAGACTTATCATGGGCAACAAATTATTGGTTTCGACACGTAAAGGCCTCTTCACTGCTACGCGAAAGCAGGCTGGCTGGGAGATTTCTGATGTTGATTTTCTAGGCGATAATGTCACGCTGGCACTACATGATCCACGCTCCGGATATTATTACGCCGCGCTCAGTCACGGACATTTTGGTGTTAAGTTGCATCGCAACAAAGGCGATGGTTGGCAAGAAATCGCCGCCCCGGCCTACCCGCCAAAGCCCGATGATGAGACCTCCACAGATGGCTGGGGCAAAGAGCTACCTTGGGCAACGCAACTCATCTGGGCATTGGAAACTGGCGGGCCGGATGAGCCCGGTGTCATTTGGGCAGGGACGATTCCCGGTGGCCTTTTCAAGTCCACTGATCATGGCGAAACGTGGGAATTAAACCATCCACTTTGGGATCATCCCTCTCGCAAAAATTGGATGGGCGGCGGCATGGACCTTCCGGGAATCCATTGCATATGTATTGATCCACGCTCATCTAAAACCATTCGGGTCGGCGTATCCACGGGCGGTATCTGGCAAACAGACGATGGCGGGCAATCATGGTTTTGTAACGCGAGCGGTATGCGCGCCGAATATATGCCACCGGAAAAAGCGAATGATCCAGAAGTGCAAGATGTGCATTTCCTCGTTCAATCCCCCTCACATCCGGACCGACTTTGGGTGCAGCATCATAATGGTATATTTGTTTCCAGCGATGGTTCGCTCAGTTGGAGCGAATTATACGCAAAGCCATCTTCGTTCGGCTTTGCCGTAGCCGTTCATCCAACAAAACCGGACACAGCATGGTTTGTGCCAGGCATCAAAGACGAGTTGCGAATTCCTGTGGATAGCAAACTCATCGTCACCCGCACCCGTGACGGCGGCAAGACATTCGAGAGTTTGGGCAACGGTCTGCCCGATAAACATGCTTATGACATCGCGCTGCGCCATGCTCTGGCCATTGACAAAACCGGTAATCGGCTGGCCTTCGCGACCACGACGGGCAATCTCTACATCACCGAAAATCAAGGTGATGAATGGGTGAGCATCGCCAATTCGCTACCGCCAGCATATGCCGTCAGATTTGCATGAAATGCCGCAATGCCTCAACGATAGCCTGAAAACCCGCCCTCGCCGGCGCTGAAACATGCCGCGCCCGCATATAGGAGTGTGCAAGTTCCGGTTCTTTACGAAGCACAGACACGCCGCCCTGCGCGATCAAACGCTCATGAAATTGTACACCATCGTCGAACAAGGGATCATGTGCTGCAACGGTTATGAACGCCGCAGGCAAGTTGCTAAGGTCTCCAGAAAGCAAGGGTGCGGCCAGTGGATCAGCCCAGTTCTTGGTGCCCTGCCCGCCCATAAATGCATTTAGAAAATAGATCATCTCATCGCGCGTAAGACATGGCGCTTCAGCATTGCGAATGTAAGACGGCGTATCAACGGATGCACCGAGAACAGGGTAAATTAGCAACATCGCCTTGAGCGGCGTCATTGCATGGTCCCGCAAATAAAGTGAAAGGCCCGCCGTCATCTGCCCGCCAGCGCTATCACCGCCACCCGCAATATGTGAAGGGTCCACGCCAATTTCCTCGCCATGTTCTCGCAACCATTTCAGCACAGCTAAAGAATCTTCGAGCTGTGCGGGATGTGGATTTTCAGGAGCTAGGCGATAATCAACCAGCACAACGACACAATCTGCACCCTTCGCCATTTCCGCGCACATATCGCAATGCGTATCCGGTCCGCCGAGCACCCAGCCGCCGCCGTGAAAATAGATAAGACCGGGCTTTGTACCTTCGCCTTCCGGTCGGAAAATTTGGCACGGCACTCCATTCAATATTTTATCTTTAACAGCAACGCCGTTCGGTAACTCTGCACGATATTTACGGCATACGCCGTTCCATGCGGCGCGCTGAGTATCAAGTGGCCAGGCCGCCGCCTCTGGCGGAGACTCTGCGCAAAGCGCCTTATAGAATTTCAACATACCAGGATCGAGAGGTAACGCATCAGCCATAGCAATCTCCATTTACAGAGTCTGCCAGAACAAAAACGCTCCGGCAAGAAACCGGAGCGAGTTATTTTAATGAACAATTTTAAGGGTTTAAGCCAGCTGTCAAACGCACTAGCTTCAGGAACTCTGCACGATAACCAAAGGCATCGGTGCCCCGCGAAGACGCGGCAAGTGCCTCAATATCTGCGTAAGGGTAATTCGAAACCTGATCTTCATCACGCAACTTTTCACCAAATGCCGTGACGGCAATCCCGAAGCGCACGTCCTCAGGCGCAGCGGCAATATCCTTGACTTCATTTGACGCCGTTACCGGCTGTGTCACGAGACGGCTCGTAGCCTCGGTTGGAAGCTTATAGCGGATTTTCACAAACGCATACTCGCCGCTCTCGGAAGCCGCAGGCTTCGCCGCATCAGTATCATACCGCAGCGGATCATTGGTCTGGCCAAGTGCACCTTTAGGCGTCATTTCATAGATGGCTGTCACAGTGTGGCCTGAACCAATATCACCGGCGTCCACACGGTCATTGTTGAAATCCTCATTGTTCAAATGTCGGGTTTCGTAGCCTATAAGACGATATTCGGAAACAGTGGCCGGATTGAATTCCACCTGTATTTTCACATCCTTGGCAATGGTAAACAGCGATGCAGTAGCCTCCTGCACCAGTACCTTTTCAGCCTCGCCAAGCGTATCAATATAGGCGGCAATGCCGTTGCCATTTTGGGCCAAGGTTTGCATCAGATTATCCTGATAATTGCCCTCACCAAAGCCAAGCACCGAAAGAAACACGCCAGACTTGCGCTTGTCTTCGACAAGCTTTTTCAAATCCTCATCGCTCGCCGCGCCGACATTAAAATCGCCATCCGTCGCTAGCATGATGCGATTGACACCATCCTTTACAAAGG
>JANPBE010000584.1:0-1315 GCA_031430295.1 Phyllobacterium sp. | reverse complement strand
GTCCGCGCATTCATTATGTGCGGTCTCAAAGGCTCGATATTCTGCACGGATGTAATCTATGAACAAGCGCACTTTGAGTGGTACGAAACGGCGGCTGGGATAGGCGGCGTGGAGCGCGACTTTGCCCATATCATAGTCGGTGAGCAGGGGGATCACGTGCGTTTCGCCCATATCATGCTTGAACATCCATTGCGGGCCGGTGGTGATGCCGACGCTGTTGATCACCGCTTCGCGCAGTGCATCGAGATTATCAATGCCAACGCGCCCTTTAATGTCCAGCGCTTCCTGTTTGCCGTCTTTGGTGAAAATCCATTTGCGCTGGCGGTTATAGCCGGTGAAATGGATGATCTGATGGTTCACTAAATCCTGCGGGGTCTTAGGCATTCCGTACTTTTCAACATAGGCAGTCGTGCCGAAAAGCTGGATTGGCGAATAGCCGATGAGCTGGGTGATGACGGTTTCGTCTTCGATTTCACCAATGTGGATGCGCAGATCGATGCCCTGTTCGACAAGGTTCGGCCAGCTATCTTGCAGCACAAGGTCGATATCAATGTCGGGGTAAAGTTCCAGAATTTTGCCAAGGCGCGGCACGACCTGCATACGGGCAAACCCGGTCTGGCAGGAGAGGCGGAGCAGGCCGCTTGGATTAGCCTTCACGCGCTGCACACGCTCCAGTGCGTAGTCTGTAGCGGCGATGGCGTGGCGGGCGTGGCCCAAAAACTCGCGGCCTTCGTCGGTCAACGTGATGCTGCGTGTGGTGCGATGAAGCAAGCGTGCGCCTAAATGGTCCTCAAGCGCGGAGACTTGTTTGGACACAGCAGGCTGGCCCATGCCCAATTGCTTGGCTGCGCTGGAAAAGCTTTCGGTATCCGCGACTTTTAAGAACACGCGGAAGGCAATATCGACGTCCATGACTTATTCCAAATTGGCATTAGTTATATGTAAAATCTCCCTCTTAAATTACAACATGTAATCAATCATATCAAGAGGGCAGAAGACATCATCGTAAAAACGGGTGGTGCCGCATCCTCCCCAAATCCTAATGGGGAGTGGAAAAGGAATAGATTATGAAAAAGATTTCACTTGTTGCTATGAGCTTGTTGCTAGCCGCTACGGGCATTTCGAGCGCCCAGAGCTTTGACATTGGTTCACTGCCAATGGGCAGTTTCCCGACCGCATCGGTCGATAAAGCCTCAACTGGGTCAATTGACGCGCCGCGTTTGCAGAAGCGCGTTATCAAGCGTGCTGGTCCGGACTTGGTGCAGTATTTCACTGTCGATGCGAATGGCGTTGAAACTATCGTTTCGGAAAAGTC
>JANPBE010000583.1:0-3177 GCA_031430295.1 Phyllobacterium sp. | reverse complement strand
CGATAAACGGCGTCCAATTCACGAGCAACGGAACGTGATGGAACTCTTCCAATATTTCGTTTTCTTTACCTGTAAACAGTGAGCCTTTCCAGAACTCAGCATATTCCGGACCAAAGAAATGGCCCTCAAATATAACGCCTGCAAACAATGCACCTGCCCCAAGAACAAATAACGGAACCAACATCACCAGCGGAGATTCATGCACGTGGTGCATCACATCGTGGCTTGCGCGTTCCTTGCCGTGGAAAGTCATAAAAATCAGGCGCCATGAGTAGAATGACGTGAAGAATGCAGCGATTGCTAGAAGGGTGAACGCATAGCCATGCGCTGGATTGTGGCTGGCATAGGCGCTCTCAATGATGATATCCTTCGAGAAGAAACCGGCTGTTCCGATCATTGTGCCCGGAATGCCAAGACCAGTCAGCGCTATGGTGCCGATAATCATCATCCAATATGTCGTCGGGATGTACTTCTTCAGGCCGCCCATGTTGCGCATATCTTGCTCGTTTGACACGGCATGAATGACCGAGCCCGCGCACAGAAATAGCAGCGCCTTGAAGAAGGCGTGAGTGAACAAGTGGAAAATGCCAGCCCCATAAGCCCCGACACCAAGAGCCACGAACATATAACCAAGCTGCGAACAGGTGGAATAGGCAATCACACGCTTGATGTCGTTTTGCACGAGGCCAACGGTGGCGGCGAAGAAAGCTGTTGTCGCGCCGATAATGGTGACGAAAGTCAAAGCAGTCTGCGACAGTTCAAATATCGGCGACAGGCGCGCGACCATAAACACACCAGCCGTCACCATGGTAGCCGCATGAATGAGTGCTGATACAGGCGTCGGCCCTTCCATCGCATCAGGCAACCATGTGTGCAGCATGAACTGTGCGGACTTACCCATTGCACCCATAAACAGCAGCAGCGCAACAATGGTTACGGCAGATTGTTTATCCAACGCATAGCCGAGAAAGTTTAGCACAACGTCCGTGCTGGGTGCGCCTTCAGCAGGTAAAAATGTTGCTGCATTGGCAAAAATTGTTTCAAAGCTCACAGAGCCGAACAAGACGAACACGCCGAAGATGCCGAGCGCAAAACCAAAGTCACCCACGCGGTTGACGACGAACGCCTTCATTGCAGCGGCATTGGCAGATGGCTTTTTGAACCAGAAACCAATGAGCAAATACGACGCGAGACCAACGCCTTCCCAGCCGAAGAACATCTGCACAAGGTTATCTGCTGTGACCAGCATCAACATGGCAAAAGTAAACAGCGAAAGGTACGCAAAGAAGCGCGGGCGGCTGGGGTCATGATGCATGTAGCCGATAGAATATATATGCACGAGACATGAAACAGTGTTGACCACGACGAGCATAACGGCGGTCAATGCATCAACGCGCAGCGCCCAATCAACAGATAGTGAGCCGGACTGAATGAATTTCAGAACTTCAAAAACCTCAGCCTCATAATGGCCGAGTGCAAATTGTGAAAACACAACCCATGAAAGCACAGCAGCGATAATCATAAACCCGCAGGTTACGTATTCAGAAGCCTTGGCCCCAATTGAACTTCCGAAAAGCCCGGCAATCAGGAAGCCCAAAAGTGGTAAAAAAACGATGGCGTATATCATGGGACCGCTTAGCCCTTCATCATGTTGACGTCATCGACCGCGATGGAGCCACGGTTGCGGAAGAAGACGACGAGAATAGCAAGACCAATAGCCGCTTCCGCAGCGGCGACAGTCAAAACGAATAGTGCAAATATTTGCCCAGTGAGATCGTTAAGCGCGGCGGAGAACGCCACGAAATTCAGGTTCACTGCGAGCAGAATAAGCTCGACAGACATCAAGATGACGATGACGTTCTTGCGGTTAAGGAACACGCCGAACACGCCTAATGTAAACAAGATTGCCGAAACGGCGAGGTAATGTGCAATGCCGATGGTCAACATATTAGAGCCCCTCGCCCGATTTGACTTTTTTGATTTCCATGGCTGTCGCTGGCGTGCGGGCAACCTGAGCGGAGATGCTTTGGCGCCGGACACCTTCTTTGTGTCGCAATGTCAAAACAATAGCACCAATCATCGCCACCAGCAGAACAAGGCCCGCAATCTGAAAATAGAACGCGTAATCTGTGTAGAGGACATCGCCGAGCGCGGCAGTGTTATTTCGAACGGCGGGGTCTGGGATAGCTTGCGCAACTACCGACGGAAGACTTGGCTTGAAGATTGAACCGCCTAGCACAGCGATCAATTCAGCAGCCAATATCAGGCCGACCAGAGCGCCGACGGGCGCGTATTGCAGCGCGCCTTTTTTCAATTCCGCGAAGTCCACGTCCAGCATCATCACAACGAAGAGGAACAAAACCGCGACCGCGCCGACGTAAACCACTAGCAAAATCATTGCTAAGAATTCGGCGCCGGTGAGCAGGAACAGAGCCGCAGCGTTAAAGAATGTGAGAATAAGGAACAACACCGAATGCACGGGATTGCGCGCCGCGATGACCATAAAGGCACTCGCGATCGCAATGAAGGCTAATAGATAGAAAAACGCCGCTTGCAAGCCAATTAACATGGGTTCCCCCGGTTCCTTCCTTGGCCATCAAGCGTCCCCGCTTAGCCATTTTAGCCCGCCCCGACTCCCGCCGGCTTGTGCCGCTGTCCTTTAGGACAGGCTCTAGTGCCCGTCCATAGTTTAGTTATCTCATCCACCCATTTGCGGGTGGAGACCAGCATCACCGATAAGGCGCGTCCATGGCAATGTTCTGTGCGATTTCGCGTTCCCAACGGTCGCCATTGGCGAGCAGTTTATTTTTGTCGTAGTAAAGTTCTTCGCGCGTTTCGGTCGCAAACTCAAAGTTTGGCCCTTCTACGATGGCATCAACAGGACAGGCTTCTTGGCAGAAACCGCAATAAATGCACTTGGTCATGTCAATGTCATAGCGCGTGGTGCGGCGGCTGCCATCATCGCGAGGTTCCGCCTCAATCGTGATGGCTTGGGCGGGACAGATTGCTTCGCATAATTTGCATGCAATGCAGCGCTCTTCGCCATTGGCATAGCGACGCAACGCATGCTCACCCCTGAAACGCGGGCTAATATGGCCCTTTTCAAACGGGTAGTTGATGGTGAACTTGGGTTCAAAAAACTTCTTCATCGCAAGGCCAAACGCGCCAGCAAAGTCG
>JANPBE010000582.1:0-2720 GCA_031430295.1 Phyllobacterium sp. | reverse complement strand
TTTTTGTGCTGCCTGCCAATCGCTGCATTAAGTGCTGGGTGGATGACGGGTGCCTGCCCCAATCTTCGCCGAAGACAATCATGTCATGGTTCATAACGCGAACCATCCAAACGGCGGATAATCTTAGCGGGCATACCACCGGCAAGAACGGCGGCGGGGATGTTTTTGGTGACCACGCTGCCAGCGGCAATGACTGAGTCTTTGCCGATTGTGACGCCCGCCATGACAGTCACTCCGGTAGCCAGCCAGACATTATCCTCAAGCACGATGTCACCGCATTGGTCATCGGTGTCCGGCAGTCCGGCAGCGCGGGCAACTGGTTCAAGCGGGTGGCCGGGGTAGCCAGCGAGAAAGGCTTTGCCTGCAATATGAACATCATTGCCGATGAGTATTTTGGTGCCAACTGCAATTGTTGTTTGCCAGCCTATGCCGGTGTTATTGCCAATTCTGAGCAATGGCCGCGCCTTGGATGAGGTCCGGCCACTTAGTGTGGTGATACCGGACAGCCTGATATTGTCGCCAAGTTCAATTTCGAGCGGTCCGAGAATGACTGGTAAGCCGCTGTAAAGATAAAGATTTTTCGCGCTGCCGCTTACGCGCGATTTGAAGAGCGGTGTCGTCCACAGCACCCGCATTAAATCCGCACTAAGGTTGCGCACTGCGATGTGCAATTCGTAAAGCGGGCGGTGGAGCGGCGGGAAAGATGGCAATGTGAACTGGCGCAATTGCTTGGCGAAAATGAACAGACGTCGCGCTAGAGGCGCGTCGCTGTGTTTTAGCCACTGCTTGGCGGAGACCGCGAAACTCATTCCACCGTCACCGATTTTGCCAAGTTTCGAGGCCTATCCACATTAAGACCACGCGAACAGGCGACGTGATAGGACAGGAGCTGCATGGGAACAGCCGCGATAATCGGAAGGACAAACTCCGGAGCTGTCGGGATGGTCAGCATCCGCTCGGCAACATCGGACATCGACATTAGCGCGTCTCTATCACCCACCGCAAGAATACGGCCGCCACGCGCTGAAATTTCACGAATGTTGGACGTTAGTTTACCCAGCAATGCAGATGTGCCTGCGAGCGCGACCACAGGCATGTTTTCATCGATCAATGCAATCGGGCCATGCTTCAACTCTCCAGCAGCAAAGCCTTCTGCGTGGATATAGCTGGTTTCCTTCAGCTTAAGTGCGCCTTCGCACGCCAGCGGATAAAGATCACCGCGGCCGACAAAAATGGCGCTGGTGGCGCCTATCATTGCTTCAGCCGCTTCGATGACCGCTGGCTCATTGTGGAGAGCGACTTGCATCAAATCCGGCACGCTGGCCAGTGCATCATGCAAACCGCGAAGCTTCACTTTATCCATGCCACGCTGTGCAGCGGCGTGCAGAACAATTCGGGCGAGAACCATCAATTGTGCCGTGAATGCCTTTGTTGATGCGACACCGATTTCCGGTCCGGCGAGTAGTGGAATGGAGACGTCCGCGCGGCGATCCAGTGTTGAACCGGCAGTGTTGACGATTCCAATAACCGGTACTTTCAATTCGTGCAGCCGCTCCATCGCCGCCAGCGTGTCTGCTGTTTCGCCGGACTGTGAGATTAAAATGGCGACTTCGCCGGGATAAAGCTCCGGTAATGGCTCATAACGAAACTCGGAGGCAATCTCGACGCTGGCTTCGACCCGCGCGTGTTCCTGTAACCAACGGCGGGCAATGCTGGCGGCATAGTAAGACGTGCCGCAAGCGACGAGCCTGACCTTGCGTACCTTGGCAAAGTCAATGGGTAACAAATTACGCAAAGATTCCGGGCGCGAATAGGCGGCTAATATTCTAGCAGCCACACTTGGTTGCTCAAATATTTCCTTCTTCATGAAGTGTGGGAATTCCGCAGTAGAATAGGCAGCAGCGGCAGTTTCGATGGGCAATAAGCGCCGATTTGCGGCGCGGCCTGCGGCATCGAATATTTCAATGCGCTCCGCCGACAACCGCACGGTGTCACCCTCCTCCAAGGCCATGCCTTCTTTGGCATAACCAGCCAGAGCGTTCAGATCAGACGAAAGAAAACATCCGTCGCGGCCAAGCGCTGCTATCATGGGGCTGCCTTTGCGGGCGGCAAATATTTCGCCCGGTGCACGGTCGGTTACGAACGCCGTCGCATATGAGCCTTCCAGCATGTTTGTCGTTTTAATGAGCGCTGCGTGTGGCGCGGTGCCATTGGCGAGCTCTCGCGACAGGAGCCAGGGGATGACTTCTGTGTCTGTTTCAGAAACGAAGGTGCACCCGCTTTTTTGCAGATCTTGGCGCAGCGCAGCATGGTTTTCTATGATGCCATTGTGGACCACGGCCACGCCCGGCGCAACATGGGGATGGGAGTTGGCAACGCTAGGCGCACCATGGGTGGCCCAGCGCGTATGTGCGATGCCGGTTTTGCCAAACGGGCTATAACTATCGAGTGCCGCGCCAAGCGTTGAGACGTTGCCCTCTACCTTGATGCACTCAATCTCATTGTCATTTAGCGTGGCAATCCCGGCACTATCATAACCGCGATATTCCAGACGCCTGAGACCTTCAAGCAATACACCTGCAACCGGTTGACGACCTGCTGCTGCAAAAATTCCACACATGCCTCACTCCCTCACTAAAACAAATTGAAAACTCAAATTGAATATTGCAGGAAGTGTGCCAGTCTTAATTCATTGAATTTATGATGTTTTCTCTAAATCT
>JANPBE010000581.1:0-6364 GCA_031430295.1 Phyllobacterium sp. | reverse complement strand
TATCGCGGGTGTAAACATCATCAATCAGCGCCACGCCGCCCGCATTTTTAGTCGTAATGCGCATAACCCAATGGCGAGCGGGGGAGTAGGCGAAGGTGGTGGTGACGCCGTTGGCGTAAGTGATGGCTCTGGTCTGGCCATCGGCCTCGTAGGATTGGCACACGATCATGCCCGGGATGGAGATGAGGCGGCCCATGACATCATATTGCCAGCGATCTGCGCTGGTGCCGACGTTAAGCGTGGACGGCGTGTAGGTTTTTAAGACGGGCTGGCTGTATGAAAAGCCAGTCACCACTACATGCACGCCATTGGCATAGCGCGCCACTTGCCCGTTAACGCCGTAGTCCATGGTCTGGATGCGGTTGCTGTTGGCACTGGTGGCCAGCTTGCCAATATTGCGGTAACCGGCCTTGGGCTGGTCATAAGTGTTGGTTGCTAAGATGGGATCGGGCACAACGGGGCTAAGGATTTTGCGTTCCGTCAGGCGGCCAAGCGCATCATAACTCATACCGGTTTTGATGCCGCGTGCGTCGATCTGACTGGTTAATCTGTTGGCGCGGTCGTAAGTGTAGGCCCATGTGCCAAGATCCGGATCGGTGGCAGAAATGCGATTGCCCGCCATGTCATAGACATTGCTCCACGCCGCGCCGCCTGCATCGGTCACACCAATCATGCGACCCTTCAAATCATAACTGCGGGTTTCTGTTTGATAGGTGCTGCCGCTGATTTGGCGGGCAACTGAAATCACTTTGTCTTGCGTAGATTTCCTTATCTTGGTGATGTGACCGATTTCATCAGTGTTGGTTTCAGCGAAAAGACTTGGGTTTGGTACGCCTCCGATTGCTGATGTGTCGATCGTGTATGCGGTCGTGCTGATACTGCCATCAGCATTGGTCACTTTGACAGGCCTGTCTGCCCAGTCATAGCTGCTTGTTATCGTATTGATAACTGTATCATCACTGTAGCGCGGCAGCGTTTGGTTAATCACATTGCCCCGTGCATCATAGGTGCTGGCTGTTTCCGTTGAGAGCGTGACTGGCGGAACGACAGTTGATGGTGATAGACCAGTGATCACTTTGCGGGCAACCTCGCCGAACCCGTCGAAATAGCTGTACTCGCGCAATGTTCCAGCTGTGTGATTGGTTATCTTGACTATATATTGGGTGAGCGGATTTCCGAAAGCAGAATAGGCAAAATACGACTGTTCACCGGATAACGTGTTTCGGGTGACGTAAGGGCGACATAATTTATCGAATGAATAGCTCCACGGAATTGTGTCGATGCCTGTTTTGCCAACTGGGGAGCCGCAGGTAAAATCGCCATAGTCATAGGTAGTGGTTTGGCCGAGAGGATTGGTGTCGCTGATGACAAAGAGCCCGTTGGTATCATAGGTGCTCGAAGAGAGATTACCCAGTGCATCGGTTGAGGTGATACGGTTGCCGTAAAAATCATATGTGTAAGTGATATCGGCAAATATTGATGGACTCATCGACTGAAAGTCCCGCTGGACAGTCATATCGCCATCTATTGGTGCTAAAGCTGTTAACTGACCATCATAGAAAAAACGGTGATGTTCGATATAGACACCGGTGGCGGCGTCAAGGCCCGCCTGCTTGGCGATTAGATAAGGCTTATCAACGATGTAGGCGCTTGTATTAGGGAGAATGCTAACGGAAGTTATTGTCTCGTCACCAAGCACATCTGTGCGGCCATACTCTTTGACAGTGACGACACTGCCATATTTGTCGTAGGCACGTTCGGTTTTCAGAGTCGCGCTGCCACCAGTCTCAGTTGAGGTCGTTATCGTGGCGGTGTTGAGCGCGATGTAGGGCTTCGTTGTCAGGTTGACGACCCACGTTTCGTTGGTGTCTGAGTGAACTGCGCCAACCCCATCCTTCTCAATTCGGCGCTCAACGGCACCAGCGGTCGCAACATCCTGCCGATAGGTGGTTTCAATAGTTGGGCAGCTTGTTTCAGTATCGAAGCAAGGGCGCGATTCGATGACCGTTCTAAACCCAAGAAAGCGCCGCAATGCCGGATCATATTTCCCGCCGGCGTAGGAGATTGTCTGTTTGGCGATATTGCCAATGCCATCGTTGGCGCCGATTTCAGTGAGGGTGTCTAGGGCGTAAGGGAGGAAGGTGTTCGTCCAACCTGTTGATGATGTGAATTTGAATGTGTTGATACCGCCGATTTCGTTCTTAATGGACGCCATAGTGTTCGGGCGGCCATCGATAGTATTGGAGACGTAAAAGCGTGTCGTAGGGCTGACAGTATTGCTTCTGGACGTGTAAACGTAATTTCCATCTACGAGCCCATCACTATTAAGGTCCTCGCCACTATCCGCGAAGGCGAAGGGGAATACAGAATTTGCGGGTTTTGCGATTGTGGTGCCGGTTAGCGCCAGATTCAAAAACATAACTTCAGAATTGTTGTAATATAGCAGAGAGTCTGCGGATCTTTCTTTGATCACGATTTCCTGCTTGCCATCTCCATCAATATCAATGGTTTGCGGTGCGCCATTGCTAGGAATTAGGCTCGTAGTGACAGAAAAAATGCTACTCCCGCTGCTGTTTAATAATGGTGTGAATGTTCGCCCATTTCCAAGCCAAATACTAAATGACGTTGACAGGGTGTTAGGTACGTAATTGGAGGTTTGGTTTGTCACGAGGTCGGTTAAGCCATCCCCGTTAATATCAGCGGAATTGAGACTTAAATCACCACTCGCCGCGAAGGGCGAGGTTGTTGTTAATATCGCGCCGGGTAAGAACCCCAATTGGAACCAAACAGTCGCACTGGTCTTCCAACGGCGAAGTACTTCATTAGTACCATCTCCAAAAAAATCAGCGGTTAGAATCCCTAGGGCATCCACCCTGTAGAGACGGTCGGTTCCGGTTAGATCGGTTGCTTTAACAATCTTAGGAACATAATCGTGATTTCCACTGCTAGTTATAGACGGCAAGTTATCAACTTTGCTGCAGTCTGAGTAGTAAGGCGACGTAACTACCGAGCAGTCGACCGTGGAGGGTTTTAGATTTCCATCAAATTTAATTGCGTTTCTGGCATAAACACTTGTCGTGCTATAGTTGTTTTGACCGCCTGCATAAGATGTAGAAAAGTAGTATTGGATAATGGACTTTCGCTCAATTGCAGCATTGAAGTTCCCCCAAAATTCTTCCCTTCCAGGTTCCGCGCCGGAGTGTGATGCGCTGTAAACGACTCTTGTCTGTACCGGTACGCTATTTAGTGACGAACTGTTATTGACAGGATTGTAGAGTCCCGATGATAGATGTATTACGTTCGTCGTGTAGTCCTCATCAGAGCAATCACGGCAGGTTCTGTGGTGTACAGTTGCAACTGTGCAATATCCGAGAATGTCGGCTTTTGCGTCGTTGTCTATGTCTTTAAGTCCATAGGATGCCTGATAAGTCTGAGTTGCACCTCCAGCGGGACAAGTCGGATTCGACATAGTCACATCTTTTGCCGTATATGTTAAATTGGCATCACGATAGGCAAACGTCACCGCAGGCAACGCTATTCCTGTGCTGATTGTTCCTGTGGTGTCAACTACAGCGTCCTTGCCAAATTTTCTAACCGAAGTAAGCCGTGTCGTGCCCGAGTAGAGTGCTTGTGCGTAGTTTACATCCCAAGCTGAAATCAGGCTTGTACCAATATTCACCGTAACTGATTTAATTCGCTTATCGGTCGTTGATATGGTCTTGCCGTTGGCCATCAAGATATTATCGGGTCGATCTTCTAAATAGAAATTGATCGTGTAAGGACCATAAGAAATTACCTTTGGATAACAAACCGGCAGCGCGGGGCAATCATAAGAATATGTGACGGTGTTTCCATTGGTATCCGTGACCTGTTGCAGATACCATTTTGAATATTTTGCTAACTCCAAGTCTGCGCCGGCATTTGGCATTAAGGTGCCGACGGGTAGGAATTTTAGCTGCGTGCCATCCTTCTGCGTCACGGTCCAATTTGAATTGGTTTTATCGAGCAAGATTCGTTGGTAATTTTCTGTTTCCATAGAAAAATTGCCGCCCGCCTGGCAGGAGGGGCTTGGAGAGTTGGCAACACACGGCACCATCTCACTGCCATTGAACAAATAAACATCGTTGCCATCAAAAAAATCAGCAAGATTGGGGCCATCAAACGCGGGCACGCCACCGCGCGGACGCTGGCGCTCAATGGTGTCAAACCCGTCCATGCCCCAGCCAAACCCAAGCCAACCTTGATAGCCGGCACCAAGTTTTGTTTTGCGACCTGAATCATAATTTAGTGAGAAAGACGGCTCGATGCCGTGGAAGTCTGGAAGGTCAATATCGTAAGCATAATGCAGTGCGCCATCAGCACCAAACTTAGGCGTTGAACTGCTTGGCAAATTTGGTCGACGAGCACCGCCGCTAGAATCCTCCAACGGTGCAGCGGCGGCCGCGCTCGCAGCCGCCGCTTTTGTTATGTCAGTTGCGGCTTTGCCAGTTGGTTTTACTTGGTCCGCAGCCTTTTTATCAGTAGCGAGCCCATCCGCTTTTTTTGCGCTCGCATCCGGCGTTACCAGTTTATCATCGGAACTTGGTGCGGCTATTTCTTTTCCAGCGGTATTGCCAAGCGCGGAGGGTTTTGACGTGGTTGGTGTGTCCGCTTTGGCAGCGACTGCGGGCGGCGTAGCCACTTTGCCGGTGCCCAAAGGGACGGGCTGCGCCGTGGCGGTGTTAAGTGCAAATGTTCCAAACAACAACGCCAATCCCGCAGATTGGCATTTTAACAAAAAGCCCATTTTCCACCCCAAACCTTGATTGAGCGCTTGGCCGCAACCAGCAACCATAAGTCACACAGTCAGTAGTTGCGGGCATTTTGCGCCGTTGGCAAGGGGCGGAAAGAGACGTTTATTAGAATTCACAGAATAATTTTCTAGTTGCAAATTCAATATATTCGGTGAGGTGGTAACAGTGACGGGGTTGCCGAAGAGGTCGTATTTGGCGGACCATGCTAAGGTCATGGCTACGGGTCCCCGCCAGCGACGAGGTACGAGGAGCTAAAGGGTGGGGCAAAGATGTGCGATCCAGATGATCGGCGTGGACATAGTAGAGATTGGTGCCGTCAAACACGGCAATGGGCGTATCACCCAGCCAGATATATTGCCGCTGGGCTGCGCCGGTGGATGAGTGCTCGGCAATGATGTGGCCAAAGTTATCCCAGACATAATGCGTGGTAGCAGCAGGCGAGGTGGCGGCCTTGATACGCAGTTTCTGGAAACCGTCGTAGACCCAAGTGGCTTTGAGCGTTGTGCCGATGGTCAGCGTTTTAATGCAGCTTGCATTGTTGACGGCATATTTATAGGCCGATGTGCCGCGCATATCTTGCGTGGTGTTGCCAGCGGCATCGTGTGTAAACGCCCGCGTGGTTGTCGCTCCTTGCTTGACATTGGTCAAACGATTTGAGGTGGCAGGGTAGGTGTAGCTGTTCACCGTCGCGCCGGAGGTTTCCGACAGGCGGTTGCCGTTGTTGTCGTAGGTCCATGAGCGTGAGCTATCTATTCCCGTCGCGCCGGAAAGGCGTGCCGCATCATTATACGTCAGCGCCTCATTATTGGCGGGGGTGAGCGAGTCCCAGATATGATCGAGATTGGTGTTGTCCCAGCTCAGTACATAGTTTCAATTACTCAAACTATTCTCAATTGTTATCGTCAGAGAATCGCTTATTAGGATAATAACCTCTTTTGAGTTTTCTCATTTGATAAAACAACGTCCCGTGAATACCCTGAACCGCTTGCTTTTCTATAGGCCTAGCCCAGATATTTTTGGTTATTTCAATCAATTTTCTGTTACCTACGCGTTTTAGAAAATCTTCTATAAATTCAATGTCAGCGCCATTCGGGAAAATCAGATCAAACTCATCGTCAGTTGCGGCATAGATTTCATATTTACAATTTGTTGACGGTTCTATTATTTGAATGTTTTTCATTGTTCTGTCCTATCCATAGATAAATCCATAAATTATTATGGGCAACAGCAAAGGCCAAATATCTTTTGGTTTTGGACCCATAGGAAGCATAGGCGACTGCGGAACAGGATCAGCCTTAGGCTTTGGAGGCCTAGGATTATCATAGGTACCGTCTGGCTTCTGGCGATCCCAGTGTGGACCACCATGTGCACGCCCCCCCGGTCCAGTCGGACACCATACATTGCCTTTTTTATCTTCCCAACCATGACTTGAACCTCCAGAACCTGGATTTGGATTTGGCACCCAGCTGGGTCCGCCTTTTGGGTCACCAGGCCAATCTGGATGTTCTCCCGGATAACCAGGAGCTTTGGGTCCATTTGGATCCAACGCATTTGCAGGTGGTTTTGCCAGC
>JANPBE010000580.1:0-1032 GCA_031430295.1 Phyllobacterium sp. | reverse complement strand
GTCGCCGACGGCCATTTCGATCCCCGCGCCCGCTCGCATATTCTTGATGAGCCGAACTCCAATCTTGACGGCGAGGGGGATGCTGCTTTGGACAGGGCTTTAGTGCAGGCAAAGGCAGATAAAATCACAGTCGTGCTCGTTACGCAGCGCAAGACCAGCGTCGATAAAATTGACCGGTTGATGATTATGCGCGACGGGCAAATTGAAGATTATGGACCACGCGAAAAAGTGGTTGAAAATCAAAATGTAAAAATGCGTGAGGCTATGCAAAAACAGCAGGCGGCAAAGGCACAAGCTGAGGCACAGCGCGGTACGTCTAAAACAATTACTATAGACAACGCCGCTCAAGGAAAGCTGCAATGAGCAACGTGTCGGATTATTCTGAATGGTCAAAGGGTGTGCCAACCTCCACCAAATCTGTCGGGGTTGCCAGTTTTTTGACCATCGCTGCATTCATCGCTGCCTTCGGCTATTGGGCCGCCTTCGCACCGCTTGAAGGCGCAGCCGTTGCGCCCGGCGTGATAGCGGCTGCTGGAAAAAATCAGGATATCCAGCATCTCGAAGGCGGCATTGTCAAAGATGTGTTGGTGCACGAGGGTGACCGGGTAAAGGCCTCACAAGAACTCTACCATCTCGACCAGACATTGCCGCAAGCGCAGCTCAACCGGCTGACACAAACCGCTTCGTCACTCGCTGCCCGTAGTGCCCGTTTGCGGGCTGAACGCGATGGCAAAGAAGCGGTGATTTTCCCCAAGGAACTCACAACCGAGCCAATACCGCCCGCGCTTATGGAAATCATTAATGAGCAAACCAGCGTGTTCGAAACAGGCCTTCAACGCCACAAATCGGAGCTATCTATTTTTCAGCAACGTGTTGATGCGCTGAATGAATCGATCAATGGTCTGGCCGCGCAGAAAAAGGCTGCCGAGGATCAACTCACCATTGTTGCCGGTGAAATCGTTCGCAAAAAAAAGCTTCTTGATAAAGGACTAACAGACCGCTCGCAGTTCACCGCATTGGAGCGCAATCAAG
>JANPBE010000579.1:0-6035 GCA_031430295.1 Phyllobacterium sp. | reverse complement strand
CACGATATTTGCGACCGGATTGAAAATGGCTTGAAAGAAGCCATGGCAGGTATTTCGGTTTTGATTCATGTTGAGCCGGAGCATAAAGTAAAGCACGGCGGTATTGCAGTTTAGAGTTTTATTACACTTTTCAGTGTAGGTGGCCCCACATAATGAGGGGCGGGAACCTATGACTAAATCACAGAAATTCTGGGCGTTGAATATTGGGCTTATCGCGGCGATTGCGGCGATACTTTATGCCAACGGGCGTTTGCTGATTTGCAAATGCGGCGATGTAAAACTTTGGCACGGCGTGGTGTTCAGCTCGGAAAATTCACAGCATATCTCTGACTGGTATTCGCCGTCTCATATCATCCACGGTTTCCTGTTTTTCGGGCTTATGTATCTAGTGGCGCGCAAACTACCGCTTGGGCTTCGGCTGGCATTGGCTATTTTGATTGAGGGCGCTTGGGAGATATTTGAAAACTCAAGTTTCATCATCAATCGCTATCGTGAGGCGACCATATCGCTCGACTATTTCGGTGATAGTGTTTTAAATTCCACCTGCGATATTTTGTTTATGGTGTTTGGGTTTTTCTTGGCATCCAAACTGCCGGTCAAATGGATTATTGCCATCGCGATACTCTTTGAACTCGGCACCGGATATATGATCCGCGATAATCTGACGTTGAACGTTTTGATGCTCATCCATCCGTTTGATGCGGTTAAGGAATGGCAGTCTGCCATCAGTGCGAGGCCGTAGAACCTTACGAATAAGTAAGGGAAAGGCTGGCCTCGCGCAGCCGATTTGACACATTGCCGTCACTATATGTGGTGACTGGTTGGCAGGGCTTTGGCGGCCCTGTTGGTGTGTGCTTGTATAACGTTGCCCATGCGGGTAAGCCAGCGTTCTGATTTGAACCAGCTATGGATGCCACTGATGAGCTTTATGACTTCGCTACACCTTATGGTGCGCCGCCTTTTGCCCTATGGGCTGTTATTTTTGGTGGCGAACACGCTTATCCGGCTGTTTTTGGCGATTGTTGCGCATAAGTCTTTGAGCGGGACTGATTTTCTGCTGCCGTTTTTAACCGGCTTTTGGTATGACTTGGTGGTGGTGCTGATTGCTGCGCCGGTGTTTATGGTGTTTCCGCTGCTGCTTCCCAAAACATGGGCTGGCGGGAAGCTGGACCGGACGGTCGGCTTTGTTGCGTTTGCGGTGATGGCCTTCATGATGATTTTTCAGGCCTGCGGTGAGTATTTTTTCTGGGATGAATTTACAACGCGGTTCAACTTTATTGCCGTTGATTACCTTATTTATACGCAAGAAGTGCTGGGCAATATTCTTGAGAGCTATCCGGTCTATCCGCTGCTGGCTATGGCGTTTGCGGTGGGATTGGCGATTGCATTTTTTGCACGCAAGCCGCTGTTCGCCGGGTTTGAAGTGTTGCCGGCATTCGTTCATCGTTTGGGCGTTTTTATTATCACGGTTGCGGTGGCGTTTAGCGCCTATTTTGTAACTGGTGAGAAGCTGGCTGACACATTTGCCAATGCGACCGCTAAGGAGCTTGGTTCAAACGGCGTTTATAATTTCGTCTATGCGTTTTTCAACAATGAGATTGAGTTTAGGAAATTCTATCCAACCATTGACGATGCAAAAGCTGAGGCGCTGGTGAAGGCAAATTATGCCAATGACGGTGAGCTGGTTACGACGCCTGACGCGAGCGTGGTGGAGCGCAAAATAGTTCGCGTTGGGCCAATGCAGCGCAAGAACGTCATTCAAATTACGATGGAGAGCCTCAGCTTCCGGTTCATGACGGAGGGCGGCAATACGCAGGGGTTAACGCCTGTGCTGGACCGCCTGTCCACAGAGGGACTGTTCATGTCCAACATGCGCGCGACGGGAACGCGCACTGTGCGCGGGCTGGAAGCGGTATCGCTCTCCGTGCCGCCGACGCCGGGCCAATCCATACTGCGCCGTCAGGGCAGCGATAATCTTGCAACGATTGGTGGCGTCTTGATGGACCGTGGCTATGAGGCGAAGTTCCTTTATGGCGGCCATGGCTTCTTTGACAATATGAACGGCTTCTTTGTGAGCAACGGCTACACCAAGCACGACCAAGGCGATATGCCAGCTGATACCATCCAGTTTTCCAACGCATGGGGCGTGGCGGACGAAGATCTCTATGATTTCACGATTGCCGAGGCCGATAAGTCGTTTGCGGATGGCAAGAATTTCTACAGCATTGTGATGAATACGACCAACCATCGGCCGTTCACCTATCCTGCGGGCAAGATTGATCCTGCCATGTCCGGCCGTGATGGCGCGGTGCGTTACACGGACTATGCGATTGGCAAATTCATCGAAAAAGTCGCGTTGAAGCCGTGGTTCAAGGATACGATATTTGTGTTCGTCGCCGACCATACGGACAGCGTGGCTGGGAAGGCGGAGCTGGATTTCGACAAGTATCATATCCCCTGCATCATGTGGGCGCCGGGCTTTATCAAGCCGCAACGCATTGATAAGTTGACCAGCCAGATTGATGTGGCACCGACGATCTTGGGCCTGATGAACACGAGCTATTTAAGTCGGTTCTATGGTGTTGACTTGCTGCATTCGCAGATGCCGAGCCAAGTATTTGTTTCGAACTATGAAAAGGTAGCGATGGTACGCGGCTCGGCTATCACCGTGCTTGAACCCGTCGGGCAGACCAGGCAATTTGTCGGTGGTGTGCGGGTGGATGCAGCATCTTTGGATCGGGACTTCATTGACCAGACGATTGCCATTTATCAAGTGGCGTCCGGCTGGCGCACTGCCACTAAGCGTATCAATTCGATAATCCCCGATTGAGGTCAAGCACGCTGGGTTAACCTTTCGGCTTGGCTGCGCTTTTTGTGCTTGTCAGTTTAGAATTATTATTGTTATGTTTGGGCATGAGTATTTTGGCGACATACACAGTTGTAGTGGCAACCTTGGTTTTAGGTTTGGTTGCGGCTGCGCGCGCCAAGACTTTGAAAGCTGCCCTACTCCTTCTTAGAAGCGGTCGTCGGGCTCTTTAACGGGAGCGTCCGGCGGCTGATGTGGCCCGGCTCCCTTTACAAATTCACACCTATTGGCCATTGAGATGGCACCTCTTTTAGCGGGCATGTGTGTTCAAACGCACTTTCGCCTTTGGGACTGATAAAATGAATAATTCGACTATTTCGCACAAGGGCATGGCGTCTGCCGCGCAGAAGTATCAGGCCTATGGCCAGATTGATCTGCCGAACCGGCAATGGCCAGCCAAGCAGATAACCAAGGCGCCAATCTGGTGTTCCGTGGATTTGCGCGATGGCAACCAAGCGCTGGTGGACCCGATGGGGCAGGAGCGCAAGGCGCGCATGTTCCGTCTATTGCTCGATATGGGTTTCAAAGAAATTGAAATTGGTTTCCCTTCAGCTTCGCAGACAGATTTTGATTTTGCGCGCTGGTGCATCGAAGAGGGTGGCGTGCCCTCAGATGTTAGCCTGCAAGTTTTGGTGCAGTGCCGTCCGGAGCTCATCACCCGCACGTTTGAATCACTGAAGGGCGCGACGAACCCTATCGTGCATTTTTACAATTCGACCAGCGAATTACAGCGCCGTGTGGTGTTTGGCAAGGACGTCAAAGGCATCAAGCAAATTGCCGTTGATGCGGCCAAGATGATTTCTGAAATGGCGGATAAGGCCGGTGGCGGTTTCCGCTTTGAATATTCGCCGGAGAGCTTTACCGGCACGGAACTGGAAGTGGCGTTGGAAATTTCCAATGCGGTGGCTGAAATTATCAAGCCAACGCCGGAAAATAAGCTCATATTGAATCTGCCAGCGACCGTCGAAATGTCCACGCCCAATATCTATGCCGACATGATTGAGTGGATGTGCCGCAACTTGGATAATCGCGAAAATCTGCTCATATCTCTGCATCCGCACAATGATCGCGGCACGGGCATTGCCGCCACTGAGCTTGGTTTGCTCGCTGGCGCGGACCGCGTGGAAGGTACATTATTCGGCAATGGAGAGCGCACCGGCAATGTTGACGTGGTAACCTTGGCGCTTAACATGATGACGCAGGGCGTGGACCCTGAGCTGGATTGTTCGGACATTAACCGCATCAAGGGCGTTTATGAGCATTGCAATCAATTGAAGATTGGCGAGCGACATCCCTACGTCGGCGAGTTGGTTTACACTGCCTTCTCCGGCTCGCATCAGGATGCGATCAACAAGGGCATGAAGGCGACCAAGACGTCGAACAAAATGTTGTGGGAAGTACCCTATCTGCCGATTGATCCGCAGGATGTTGGTCGTTCTTACGAGGCGATTATCCGTATAAACTCGCAATCCGGCAAGGGCGGCATCGCCTATATCATGCAGGAAGATTACGGGCTGAACCTGCCGCGTCACTTACAGGTTGAGTTCCGCGATGCCATCCAAAAGATTACCGACGCGGAAGGCACTGAGCTGCAATCCAAGCGGATTCATGACAGCTTTATGGAGCTTTATGTAAACCAACCAGACGCGCGGTTTAAGTTTGTTGATCATCACTCCTATCCGGACCCTGAGCATCATGGCCTGCGCATCATTGCGGCGGAGATTATGGACAAGGGCGAGGTGAAGCGCATTGAGGGCAAGGGTACGGGGCCGATTGACGGGTTCGTACATGCGCTCTCGGTCTATCTTGGCTTTGATATTACGGTGGCTGATTATTCCGAGCATTCGCTGCAACACGGTTCTGATGCCTCGGCAATTTGTTACATGCAGGTCGAGCATCCGAGCGGCAAACTCTATGGTGCGGGTGTGAACAAGAACATCGTGACGGCGTCGCTTGAGGCGATAGTTTCTGCGGCCAACAGGATTGTTGGATGATATGAGTGACCGGCTTCATTGCATTGAGGCCGGTCATTTGGCCCAGCCGACTGTAGTTTTGTTGCACGGGTTTGGGGCTGTGGCGTCCTGTTGGCACGACATCATTACGGCGATTGAGAGCGACACGCATGTGCTGGCATTTGATTTGCCGGGCCACGGCGGCTCATTGAAGTATCCAAACGCCGGGTCTGGCAAAGTAGCTGCGCAAGCGGTCATTGCTGAGTTTGATGCTCGTTCGTTTGGCAAGGTGCATCTCGTGGGCCACTCAATGGGTGGTGCGATTGCTTGCTCGGTGGCGCTGGCACGTCCGGATTTGGTGGCATCGTTGACTTTGCTCAGCCCCGGCGGTTTCGGGCCGGAGTTGAATGTGCCGTTATTGCAGGATTATGCGGCGGCGAGAACGCCAAGCGAATTGCTGGCGGCACTTGCGCCGATGGCCGCCGTGGGCGCTTTTATTTCTTTGCAAACCATGCGCGATTTGGTGGCAATGCGCGGCATTGCGGGCCAGCAGGATATGTTGGAATTTATCGTTAGCCGCATGTCACGAGACGGAAAACAAGGCGTTCTGCCACTTGTAGAATTGGCGGCGCAGCACATTCCAACGGTATTATTGTGGGGCGAGGCGGATATAATTGTGCCTGTTTCACAGTGCCGTGCCGCGCCCATAGCGTTTAACAAGGTGTTTTTGCCGGATATCGGCCATATGCTCATTGAGGAGGCGCCAGAGGCAGTCGCCGCTTTAATATTAAAATCCCTGCATATTTAAGCGCAAATTAACCATATTCAGGCCATCTTACCGACTCGAATTTCAGTTTCACTGAAATCTGGTGCTGGCGGGAGTTTAGAATGCGCGTCTTGAAATTTGCGGTAGCGGTGTTGTGCCTTTTGCTGCCTGTCACTTCGTATGCCGGTCCGCATGATGTGATTTTAAGTTTGGCCGCTGAGGATGCGCAGGCCATTGAGTGGCGCGGCGTGACCGTCGATCTCAATAAAATTATGCCCTATTATGTGCGGCCGGATGCCGGAGCAATATTTGTTGAAGGTAATCACCTTTCAGATATTGGTTCTGAGCTTGTGGCAGCGCTTGGTAGGGCGAGCGAAGTCGGGTTGGACACTAGTGACTATGTGGCGCGCCCCTTCGGCTCCTTAAACCGGCTTTCAGGCGACGATGTTGC
>JANPBE010000578.1:0-1027 GCA_031430295.1 Phyllobacterium sp. | reverse complement strand
ATCACCGGAACAAACCTGTTTATATGCGGCCTCATCGGCCTCGTGGTAACAGCCTTGATTGTTGTGATTACCGAATATTACACCGGCACAAACAAGCGCCCAGTAAACTCCATTGCGCAAGCCTCGGTTACAGGCCACGGCACAAACGTTATTCAGGGCTTGGCTGTCTCGCTTGAATCAACAGCGTTGCCAGCGCTTGTGATTTGTGGCGGCATCATCTCGACATATCAGCTTGCAGGTCTGTTCGGCACAGCGATTGCTGTAACGGCGATGATTGGTATCGCAGGTATGATCGTGGCACTCGATGCGTTCGGTCCTGTTACTGATAATGCCGGTGGTATCGCCGAAATGTCCGGCCTTCCGCCAGAAGTGCGTCATGTAACTGATGCTCTGGATGCTGTTGGCAACACAACAAAGGCCGTCACCAAGGGCTACGCCATTGGTTCAGCCGGTCTTGGCGCTCTGGTATTGTTTGCCGCTTACTCCAACGATTTGCAGTTCTTCGCTGCAAACGGCGATACATACCCATACTTCAAAGATATGGGCCCGATCTCGTTTGATCTGTCCAATCCTTACGTGGTTGCCGGTCTCATCTTCGGCGGTCTTATTCCTTACCTCTTCGGCGGTATTGCGATGACAGCCGTTGGCCGCGCTGCAGGCTCTATCGTTGAGGAAGTTCGCCGCCAGTTCCGCGAAAATCCGGGCATTATGGCCGGAACATCTAAGCCAGACTACGCCCGCGCCGTGGATATTTTGACCAAGGCAGCGATCAAGGAAATGATCGTTCCCTCGCTCTTGCCAGTGCTCGCGCCGCTCGTGGTTTACTTCGGCGTGTTGCTGATCTCCGGCTCCAAGGCCTCCGCCTTTGCCGCACTCGGTGCCTCGCTTCTGGGCGTTATCGTGAACGGCCTGTTTGTCGCCATTTCGATGACATCAGGCGGCGGCGCATGGGACAATGCCAAGAAGTCTTTTGAAGACGGTTTCGTCGATAAGGACGGCGTTCGTCACATGAAGGGTTCGGAGGCTC
>JANPBE010000577.1:0-3046 GCA_031430295.1 Phyllobacterium sp. | reverse complement strand
CTCCGTGCAAGGCGCGCCGGAATTGGCATCGCTGGTTCGCGGTATTGCAAAGCCCGGTGATTATGTAATTTTGCTCGGCGCGGGGAATATTACGCAGTGGGCCTATGCGCTGCCGAAAGAGTTGAACGCTCTTTAGAAAATCGCAGCGGTGGATAAATGGCAACCTGCTTGGCCGTCATTCCGGACAAGCGAAGCGCAGGTCCGGAATCCAGAGTTGAGGATTTGGTCTGTTTCAAAATAGGTTGTTGCGGTGAATGTTTTGTGTGACTGAGATGGTGGATAATGGGCCACTATCCAGCTCTGGATTCCGGATCTGCGCTACGCTTGTCCGGAATGACGGCGGGCAGGGGTTGCATTTGAGTCAATTGTTTTCAGTCATCATTGCGCTGGCGAAAGCACTGTATTTTAAGGAACGGCCATGAACGGCGAAGCACTGATAGCGAAACTTGGGTCCAAACTGGAGGGCTTACGCGGGCGCATGACGCCTAACGCCGAGATGGACAAGATCACTTGGTTTCGTGCTGGTGGCTTGGCGGAAGTTTTGTATCAGCCTGCGGATGAGGAAGACTTGGCGCAGTTTCTAGCGGCGCTGCCGGAAGAAATTCCCGTAATGCCTGTGGGCATTGGCTCCAATCTTTTGGTGCGTGATGGCGGCATAGCGGGTTTTGTGGTGCGGCTTTCGGCCAAGGGGTTTGGCGAGGCTGTGCAGGTGAGTGACACCACCATTCGCGCGGGCGCGGCGACGCCGGATAAGCGCGTGGCGGCGCTGGCGCTGGAAATGGGGCTTGGCGGGTTTCACTTTTACCACGGCATTCCCGGTGGTATCGGCGGCGCGCTACGCATGAATGCGGGGGCGAACGGCGTTGAAACGCGAGAGCGTGTCATCGAAGTGCGCGGCATTGATCGCAAGGGCAATCTGCATGTCATGAACAATGCCGACATGGGCTATGCCTACCGCCATTCATCGGCGCCGAAGGATTTGATTTTCACATCCGCGCTGTTTGAAGGCGTGCCGATGGATAAAGACGAGATCCGCGCGAAAATGGACGAGGTGCAAAACCACCGCGAAACTGTGCAGCCGATTAAAGAAAAAACCGGCGGCTCGACATTCAAAAATCCGGATGGCCATTCGGCATGGAAGCTGATTGACCAAGCCGGCTGCCGCGCGCTGATGATCGGCGGGGCGCAAATGTCGCCGATGCATTGCAATTTTATGATTAACACCGGCACGGCCCATGGCTATGATCTTGAATATCTAGGCGAAACCGTTCGCCAGCGCGTGATGGAAAATTCCGGCGTTAGGTTGGAGTGGGAGATTAAGCGGATTGGCGCGTTTAAGCCGGGCAAAGAAGTGCAGGAGTTTTTGGGGCAGTTGTTGTAGGGGCAAAATGCATAAATGTTGCTTAGTTAAGATATATACCTAATTTTTACTTATCAGTTGTATCTTCGCAACTTCTGTTTGGTTTTTCGGAATATATCTCTCTGGATGCCGATGAGCTTCAATTTTGCTCACAAAGGGGTGTCTGATGGGATTGTTTAGGTTAATACGCCTTGTGCTTTCAATAGGTAAACCCGCTAAACGCTTTAGACCGCTCACCCTTAAGCGTACTCACACTCCTAGAAAACCTCCTTCGCAATATTGGGTTGTTCACGAAAAGAGGCTTCCACTTGATGCAACGCAGATCGACGGATCACTAATCGCGGTCCCAGCTGGATCCCGTGAAGTACGCGCAGCTGTGGGAACAATATCGACGCAAACCCATAATGTAATGATTTCTGGGTGTTGCCATGTCGTGGATGGCGATACAATTTACATTGGAGACACAAGTATTAGGCTGTTTGGAATTGACGCGCCTGAACTCGATCATCCTTACGGTAATAATGCCAAGTGGGCGCTGATAAATCTTTGCAAGGGCGAGTGCATTTCCGCCGTGTTGGAGGTGGGAGTGACTCACGATCGGGTAGTGGCCATATGCTACTTACCCGATGGTCGCGATCTTTCGGCGGAGATGGTAAAACTGGGCATGGCCATTGACTGGCCGAAATATTCCGGTGGTAAGTATCGCGACTTAGAAGTGCCCAATATTCGCCGCAAGCTTTGGCGCTGTGACGCGCGACAGAAGGGCAGAATGCCTCCACAGTAATTTGTATTAGTTCGTTCAAGCTGTGTAATGATGTGCGGGAACTATTGATGTAGCTGTTGTAGGATCGGCGCTGGTCTGGCATTCTTAACTCAGAAAATTCTTATAATATGTTTCGTACTTCGGAGAATTTCAGATGAACCAAGCATTGCGAACAAGAGCTGAAAAGCGTGAACTTGGTGCAAAGATTGCTGCGATTGAGGGGCTATCACTAACGCCCGAGCTGACTTTGCTGTTCGAGAAATTTGATAATGAAAATAGATCGCCGAGTGAACGGATTAAATTGATCCACGAGCATTTCGAGAGTGCTCACTCCAAGTGAGCTATTCGTCAGGTGATGATCCACTTTGTTATGCGGGCACGACAGTCCTTAAGAATAAGAGCGATATAAAAGATCAATCGCTGTTGGATGTATATGAAAGCGCGTTTTGTGCGGCCCGCTTTGAACAGTCTTGGCCTGCTAGCAAGTTAGACGTCGCCCATTATCTTTCTCTGCACCACCATCTCTTTCAAGATGTCTATGAGTGGGCTGGCACTTTGCGGACTGTGCGCATCGGCAAAGCTGGCGTTTGGTTTTGTTATGCTGAGCATATCAAAAGCGAGATGGCCAGTTTGTTCGGCTGGTTGGAGAACGAGCGCTATCTCCAATCATTAAATGAGGTTGAGTTTGCCAAAAAGGCAGCGCGGTTTCTGTCGGAACTCAATGCGATACATCCATTTCGCGAGGGTAATGGCCGGACTCAAATGTCACTTTTGACGATACTTATCGATAATGCCGGGTTGCCATTTAACACTGCCAAACTGGAACCAAAGCGGGCGATGGACGCGATGATCGATAGCTTTCGGGGCGATCTTGCGCCATTGCAGGCGCTCATTCTTAGCCTCGTTCGGGCTTAACAATTTTC
>JANPBE010000576.1:0-2456 GCA_031430295.1 Phyllobacterium sp. | reverse complement strand
TATCCAGAAACGCTTCATGGCGCAGCGCCGTCTCGCGGCTCGGCACTGTGTAGCCAGACGAAGCCATCATGAAATTGGCAATCGCTTTCACAAATAGTTCATTCCAAGACGGATCATTCTGAAATTCTGATGATTTGTCGTTGATTTCAAACAAAACATCAGCCTCAGCCTGCGAAACCGCAACACCGCCGCTGCCGCCGTAGGCAAAAAGAATGCGGCGAATAAGCTCCGTCTCATCTTTTGAAATAGAATTACCCTGCAATTTCCGTGACTTAACCAGCGGCCCCGTCCCATCAACCACAGCATTTTGCACTTGACGCAGCGCAAATACCGACAAGGATTCCGGCGAGGACGATGCTTTTTCGAGCACCTTAACAAGCATTTCCAACTCGGCGACACTGTCCACAATCCCGTCTCGTGAGATCATAGCCATCAGCCAATCAGCGTTGTTCTCGGTAATATAACCAGCTGGTTTTTCTTGGTTTACGATGTAGTCGCAAACCATTTCCACCATGAATTCGGTCCATTCATCGCACCGCTCGACGCAGGAATTATTCAATGCAAACAAGGACTCAGCCTCATTTCGTGAAGCAATGCCATCCGCATACATCACGCGCCGTAGGCTCAAAACATCCTCCGCCGTAATACGATTGCGCGCCGCCATCGCCGAAAGGCGCGAGTCCAAAAACAGTTCAGCCATAATAAACTCCCCGAAAAATCAAAGTTGCGCCACAATAACCAATGAACTTTGAAAAACAGATAATCTCTATGGTTTAGATATCGTTGACATCACAAGCTATCACGGGAATATGAAACTGTTTTTCAAAATACTGCGTTACACAATTTAATAATAAATTTGCTGGAGGAATATTAAAGTGAGCAACACAATGCCAACTACCAAGTCAAAAGGTGAATTAATTTATCGGCAAAACCGCTGGACCCGCGCCACGCATTGGACATGGGCAATCTGCCTTTTCTTCTTACTTCTCAGTGGCTTAACCATTTTTAATGCCCATCCCACGCTCTACATTGGCCAGCAAAGCGGCTTTGAATTTGATAATGCAATATTAGAAATTGGCCCTGTCCAAGAAGATGGACTGACAAAAGGCCAGACCAAAATTTTTGGTTATACCTTTGATACTACAGGCTTCCTTGGCTACAACGGCGATGAAAACCGACCCGTAACAACCGCATTTCCAGGAACCGTCACCATACCCGGCAGCCAAGACTTGGCGACTGGTCGCGTTGTCCATTTCGCCTTCGCATGGCTCCTCGTCACAACGCTGATTGTATGGCTCATAGCAAGTTGGAGGACGGGACATATCAAGCGTGATTTAGTCATAACAGGTAAAGATTTGAAGGACTTACCGACTGATATCAAAAACCACGCCCGCCTGCGCTTCCACCATTCAGACCGCTATAACGTATTGCAAAAGCTAGCCTATGCAGGCGTTTTGTTCGTGCTTTTCCCGCTGATTATTCTCACTGGATTGGCGATGTCGCCCAGCATGAATTCTATTATCCCCTTCCTCACCGACATTCTTGGTGGTCGCCAAACCGCGCGCACCATCCATTTCGTGACCATGTTTCTTCTGGTTCTATTCTTCATCGTGCACATGCTGATGATTGTTGCCGCCGGTCCCATAAATGAAATACGTTCCATCATCACCGGCTGGTATCGCATCGATCCGGTTAAATCAGGCGAAGGAGATAAGTAAAATGTCCATCAATAACAATAACTTAAGCAATATCGCCCGACGCCGTTTTATGACTGCCGCCACTCTTGGTGTCTCCGGCATAACACTTTCCGGCTGTAACGCATTCGACCGCTTGCTGGACCGCGACGACGCCGTGCGCAATGTTTTGGAGAAAGCCAACAGCCTTACCTACCGGATGCAGCGCCTGCTTGGCGGCGGACACTCCATGGCAAAGGAATTCGCGGAGTCGGAAATCCGCCAAGGCCAACGTGCCAATGGCGACACCGACCCTACCGACGAAGACTATGTAGCTCTCAAAGACAATGGCTTCAAAGACTACAAACTCGAAGTCGCAGGACTGGTAAACAAGCCGCAATCCTTCTCGCTTACCGATCTCAAATCCATACCATCACGAACACAAATCACCCGTCACGACTGTGTGGAAGGTTGGAGCTGCATCGCCAAATGGACGGGCGCGCCGCTGGCAAAGATACTGGATATCGTCGATGTGCAAGATAAAGCCCGCTACGTTTTGTTTGAATGCTTTGATACAATTGAAGAGGGCCTCTCAGGCTCAATAAAATATTACGAATCGCATGACCTGATTGATGCGCGCCATGCGCAGACTATTCTTGCGTACGGCATGAACGGCAAGGATTTACCTGTGGAAAACGGCGCCCCGCTACGCCTGCGCGTCGAGCGCAATTTGGGATACAAAATGGCAAAATATATCCGCAAAATCACTCTGGTGGATGATTT
>JANPBE010000575.1:0-1633 GCA_031430295.1 Phyllobacterium sp. | reverse complement strand
CATCTGGGCAACGGGGGTCACTTAAGGTGACTAGGCTCAACTGTCAACGAGCAATAGGATTGGCGCAAAGAAATTTACTCGCTGCGCCAAATGTTGAGAATTAGACGGCGACAACCTCTTTGGATTTCACGGTGGAATCCGCGTTCAGTTTGTAAATAACGGGAACGCCTGTCGCCAGTTCCTGCTTCAAAATCTCCGCTGGCGTCAGGCCGTCAAGCGCCATGATGAGGGCGCGCAGTGAGTTGCCGTGGGCGGCTACAAGTACGGTCTCGCCGCGTAGTATGTGCTGTTGGATATCATGCAGATAATAGGGCCAGACGCGCGCGCCAGTGTCCTTCAGGCTTTCGCCGCCGGGAGGGGGCACGTCGTATGAGCGACGCCAGAGCAGCACTTGCTCCTCGCCCCATTTGGCGCGGGCGTCGTCTTTGTTGAGGCCGGAGAGATCGCCATAGTCGCGCTCGTTGAGCGCCAGATTACGGATAGTCACAAGCGAGGATTGGCCAACGCCGTCCAAAATATGCTGGCAGGTTTTTTGCGCCCGCTGCAAATCTGAGGTGAAGGCGATGTCGAATTTCAGGCCGCGCGCATTAAGTTCTGCGCCTGCCTTTTTGGCCTCGCCGACGCCTTGTTCGGTGAGGTCTGGATCGCGCCAGCCGGTGAACAGGTTTTTCAAATTCCAGTCGCTTTGGCCGTGGCGCACGAGGACGAGGGTTCCAGACATAATCGTTTCCTTACATTTTAATTGAGATCAAGCACATCGCGCATTGAATAAAGACCTGCCTTTTTGCCATGGGCCCATAGCGCGGCGCGGATGGCACCTTGGGCAAACATATCGCGGTTGACGGCATGATGGGTGAGCGTGATGTGCTCATCCAGACCGGCAAATAGCACTGAATGATCGCCCACCACTGAGCCGCCACGCAGCGTGGCAAAGCCGATGGAACCATCCACCCGCGCGCCGGTATGGCCATCGCGCACCCGCACGGAGTTATCGCTAAGACTAATGCCACGACCTTTGGCCGCAGCCTCGCCCAGCAGCAATGCCGTGCCAGAGGGCGCATCCACTTTATGCTTATGGTGCATCTCCAAAATCTCGATGTCGAAATCTGAAGCCCCAAGGGCGCGCGCGACCTTCTCCGTCAGCGCGGCCAGAATATTGACGCCGAGGCTATAGTTGCCGGATTTGACGATTGTGGCATGACGTGCGGCAGCGAGAATTTTTTCGTCGTCGTCCGGCGTGCAGCCTGTCGTGCCAATGATATGAACGATGCGGGCCTGCGCGGCGAACGCTGCAAATTCCGTTGTGGCTGCTGGAATGGTGAAATCTAAGACGCCGTCGGCATGGGCGAAAGCGAGCAGCGGGTCATCGGTTATCGGAACGCCAATGTGGCCGATGCCAGCCACTTCGCCGGCATCCATGCCAATTTGCGGCGCGCCCTTGCGCTCCACCGCAGCATGAAGCACCGCGCCATGCAGGACCACGCCGTCTTTTTTTGCAATGGCGCGGATGAGTGCTTGGCCCATGCGCCCTGCCGCGCCGACGACTACCAGCTTCAAATCACTCATTTTGGCGCACCCTTTGCGGCCCGTTTCACTTTTGGTTTCTCGACCGGCTTATCTTCGATCTGTTTGC
>JANPBE010000574.1:0-1497 GCA_031430295.1 Phyllobacterium sp. | reverse complement strand
AGTCATGGAAACCGCTGCGAGGCGGGGGCGAACGAATTTCAGTAGCAGGCGTCCAATGTTTCGGCGGTGTTTGTTATTGTAATGCCAAGCGTCATGCTCGATATGAACGACAACTGGCACACCTGCAATACGGGCGGCAATTCCGGCATATAACAACGGACCAATATGATGAGTGACAACAGCGCTCGGTCTGCTTTGTCTGAAATGCTTCACCAGTTCCAAAATTAAGCGCGGTTGAAAGCCGGTGCGCTTGGCAAAGCCCTTAATGCGCGCGGCGACAGGACGCAGCGCGGACCAATTAGATATCAGATCATTGGTACGGCCGCTCAAGCTAACCAAACCAATCGGCTCGTGCGAGTGTTCACAAAGACCCAAAGCCAGACATTCAATGCCGCCGGGGGCAAGTTCCTGTACGACATGGATTTGTGACATTGATGACCCCGGGGTTGTTGCTCCAACGCCATCGCAAAGTTTGTGCCAGTCGTTCGGTCCGGTAGAAATTCGTTTTTTGCGCAGGGCTGGCAACCGGGCTTTGCAATTCGCAAATCCCCAAATTCAAATTTGCGGATTTCAGGCCAAAACAGCACTATTTTCCGGCACGTATAAATTCATTGGTTTGGCATGTGTCTTGCGATGGTCATTGCAGTCCCTCTGGAGGAATTTCTGCGATGACATACCAAATTAAAATAGAAGAAGACTTCGATGCCGCAGCCATTTCTCTCATGCGTAGCGACTTAGACCGTTTCGCACTCATTTCTGATGATCTAGAAATAGACATGACCAAAGTGCGCTTCATGGATTCCTCCGGCGTCGGGGCCATCGTATTTCTCTTCAAACGTTGCCGCACCCGGGGTTACAAAATCGAGTGCACAGGTCTGCAAGGCCAGCCGTTGAAACTTCTGCAACACTTAGGAATAGCGGCGCTCGTCACATCAAGCTCGCCGCAGAAAGTTGCCTGATATGGAGGTTCAAAAAGCGGGGATGCTTTTGCTCATCGTTGGCGTGCTGACCGGTTGCGCACATCATTGGCCACATGAGGGGCATGGCGGTCTGGCGGAGCGGGATACACCTTGCGATCTGGCAATCCGGCAAGCGCTTGACGCCATCGGCTATCTGAAAGCCGAACCCGGGCTGCGCCCGCCATCGAAAGTCATTGCCGCTGAAGAGCGCCTCATTCGCGCCAGTCGTGAAAGCAGAGCAGGACTTTTTGAGGATGCAGAGCAGAGCTACAACGATGCCATCAAGTTGCTTGGTTCGGACCCGACAAACGTGAAGCGGCCACGCCCGTTTTGCTATCTCAATTATAGACGGGTGGTACGCTGACGTGAGCAATTTTCAAACAATATCTTCCAAGTTTTTCGTGGCAATGTTCGTCTGGCTGTCAGGCACAGTTATTGCCAGCGCTGATGAGGCGAGCCTTCGCATTGGCGACATCATCGCGATCTCGCTACCCGGCGAGGAGACACTGACAGGGGATTTTCCAATCGACAGAAAAGG
>JANPBE010000573.1:0-1747 GCA_031430295.1 Phyllobacterium sp. | reverse complement strand
AAGAAATTCGAGTGTTGTGCCATAAGTCACCGGACGGCCCGGTACTTTGCGGCGGCCACGGATTTTAATCCAGCCGGTCTCCATCAGCACATCGAGCGTGCCTTTGGCGGTTTCCACACCGCGAATTTCTTCCATCTCAGCACGGGTAACCGGCTGATGATAACCGATGATGGCCAGCACTTCCAGCGCTGCACGGGACAGCTTCTTTTGCTGCACTGCTTCACGGCTCATCAGCAATGACAGGTCCGGTGCCGTACGGAATGCCCATGAATCACCAACGTGGACAACATTAACGCCGCGCTTGGCGTAGTCCTTTTGCAGTTCTGCCATCAACGCTATTACGTCTGTTTCGCTCGGCAAGCGGTCGGCAAGTGCTTTGGCAGACACTGGCTCGGCGGAGGCAAATAAAATGGCTTCCGCCATGCGCAATGCCTCAGATAGGTGCAGCTTTTCGGAGTCGCCCGTGAGGCTGAATGGCAAAATTTTTGCCTGTCCGATCTCTGACATTTCAGGCCTCCTCAAGCGTTGGGCGGTTTGGCCTGGTGCGTAAATAAATAGCTTGAAAGGCCCCATCTTGGCGCATTTCCAACTGCCCTTCACGCACAAGTTCAAGGCTAGCAGCAAACGAACTGGCGATGGCCGTTTTGCGCTCGGTAACATCGGGAATAAAGGTAATTAGATATTGGTCAAGCGCTGTCCAATCACGCATTTCACCAATGAGGCGCACAAGTATTTGCCGTGCATGTTTCAGTGACCAAACTGAGCGCAACGCGATGCTCACGCGGGAAATGGCTTTGCGCTGACGCTGCGACGCATAGGCGGTTAGCAGGTCGTACAACGTGGCCGAATATTGGTTTTGCTTTTCAACAATCACCGCCTCCGGCATCCCGCGAATGAACACATCGCGGCCCAGCCGATTGCGATTGACGAGCCGCGCCGCCGCATCACGCATGGCTTCCAAGCGCTTTAGCCGGAATTGCAAAACCTCGGCTAGCTCCTCGCCGCTCTCACCATTATCGTTTGGTGACTTTGGAATGAGCAATTTGGATTTGAGGAAGGCTAGCCAGGCCGCCATAACGAGATAGTCACCCGCAAGCTCCAACCGCACGGCCTGCGCCTGCGTTATAAAAACCAGATATTGTTCAGCCAACGCCAAGATTGAAATGCGGGCAAGGTCAACTTTTTGATTGCGCGCCAAGTGTAATAGCAAATCGAGCGGACCTTCAAAACCGTTAACATCAATGACCAACGAAGGGTCCGAAAGAGTGCGATCTTCCGCAGCATCCCACAGTGCTTCGAGCGGCATACCGCCCTTGTCCTGTTTTTTGCGGATTGCGTTCATTCGCCTCTATTTGCCCATCGTTTTATGCGACCATCGCCATGTGATTGGCGAATGTATCGCGCAGTGAAATTTCATCTTTATGGTCCACGCGCACCAGCCGCTCCATCGCCGCCTGTGCACGCCTTAGTGCCTTGCCGCTGAGCAAAGGCGTATTTGCCACAACATCTTGCATTTCACTCATTATGCCATGGCAGTGTAGTACCATATCGCACCCTCCGGCGAATATTGCACGGGTGCGCATGGCAATATCCCCAGAAAGTGCGTTCATTGACACGTCATCGCTCATTAGAAGGCCGTCGAAGCCAATATAATCACGAATAATGCGGTCAATCACGATTTTTGAAGTGGTAGCAGGATGGTTAGGATCAATCGCGCTGAACACCAAATGACCGGTCATCGCCATTG
>JANPBE010000572.1:0-11220 GCA_031430295.1 Phyllobacterium sp. | reverse complement strand
TCAAGCAACAGCTTGGTCACCTCCGCCTTGTCGCCCTTATTGCGGTTCGGGTTGATCCATGAGCTTTCATGGGCGACCAACAGCCCTTTGCCATCGCTCTCCACACCGCCTGCCTCGCCCACTAATCCAGCATCAAATAGTTTGAGGCCGAGGCGCTCCGCCACTTTCGCAGCGATCTTGCCGTCATTGTCATGAACCTGTTTATTGCCCCAGCCGTTGAAATTAAACTGGGTCATGGCAAGGCCGCCCTTGCCATCAATCACGAACGAAGGGCCGGAATCGCGGCACCATAAGTCATCGGTGGCGATGTCCCACACTTCGACTTTCGCGCCTATCATCTTGCGGGCTTCAGCCTCATAATCCTTGGCCATCATCATCACGACAGGCTCAAATTCAGAAATCTTGTTGGCAACATCGGCGACGGTTTGCTGCAAGATTTTCAAGAATTCACGGTCATCATGAACTGCCGGATTGACCGGCCACTGCATAAATGTGCGCTCGTGCGGCAGGCCTTCATCCGGGTAGTAAAACCCGGCCGATGCAGCGGCGGCGGCGGCGTTACCCAAATTTGGGAACAGCGTGGAAGCGCCAAGCAACGCGGTATTTTTAATCAACAAGCGACGTGTCAACATGAATATATTCTCCCCATAGATATATTAGCGGTTCCACAAGGTGGAAATCAAGCATCTTGGCTACGGCAAAAGTGTGAATTTTACCCTGCTACCGGCAATAATCCTGCTCAAATCAGCATGGCTTGATGCAAATTGAGCAAAGCTAGGTTAGTGCCTAATGAGAATAGGGCAAAAATTGCATGAGCGAGCACAACACTTACAAAATTGGCGATGTGATAATGGCGGCGCGGCCATTGGAGCCGGGGCTGTATCTTGTTGCCACGCCCATTGGTAATTTGCGCGATATTAGCATTCGCGCGCTGGAAACATTGGCGGCGGCGGATCTAATTGCCTGCGAAGACACGCGCACCACGCGGGTGCTCTTGGACCGCTATGGCATTCGCACCAAGACAGTTTCCTATCACACCCACAATGAGGCCTCATCGGGCGTCCGCCTGCTGGAAGATTTGGCGGCGGGTAAGACGGTGGCTCTGGTGAGCGATGCGGGCACGCCGCTGGTATCTGATCCCGGCGAGCGCATTGCCGCATCCGCCCGTGCAGCGGGGTTTCGCGTTATCCCGATACCCGGCGCATCAGCCGTTTTGGCGGCTCTGTCGATTGCGGGACTGCCTTCGGAGCGTTTTTTGTTCGAAGGGTTTTTACCCGCCAAACAAGGTCAGCGTCGCAGCCGCTTGGCCAGCCTCGCCAGCCTTGATGTCACACTGTTGTTTTACGAAGCGCCGCACCGGATTTCCGAAACCATCGCCGATATGGCGTCAGTCTTTGGCGCGGCCCGCGTGGCGGCGGTTTGCCGCGAACTGACCAAGACATTCGAAGAATGTGTGCAAGGCCCGCTTGGCGAACTCGTGCTGCGCTATCCGGATGGCGGCACGGTGAAAGGCGAGATTGTCATCGTCGTCGCGCCGCCAGCGCAAGACGCATCAGGCACTTTGGATGTCGATGAATTGCTGCGCTCGATGATGAAGGAAATGTCGGCATCAAAGGCGGCGGCGGAAGCGTCACGTCTCACTGGCGAGCCGAAGGGCGATCTTTATAAGCGCATATTGGCGTTCAAAGATGATGCCTAACGCCAGACAGCAGGCGGAACGGCGCGGCCATCGCAGCGAGTGGATGGCGGCCTGGTATCTGCGCCTCAAAGGCTACCGCATCGTGGCGCAACGCTACAAGGTCAAATCCGGCGAGGTGGATATCATCGCGCGGCGCGGTGATTTGATTGTGATGGTGGAAGTAAAGGCCCGCGCCTCAGTGCTGGAGGCGATGGACGCCATCAGCCATACCGCGATGCGGCGCATAGAGTCTGCTGGCGACCATTGGCTTTCCAAACAAAAGGACTTCGCCAAGCTATCTGTGCGCTACGATCTTATCGCCATTTGCCCGCGCAAACTGCCGGTCCATGTGGAGCGGCTGTTTGACGGCGGGAATTAAGCGAACCGTGCGGCATCAACCCCATAATGGTTGACATAGCGACTGGTGATGCGCTCGACGGGTAGCACCACGAACACATCAGTCGTGCCAAACTCATGGTCAACCACAGCGCCATCGCCAAACAACGCGCCAACACGCAAATAACCTTTTATAAGCGGCGGCATGGCATTCATCGCCTCGCGGAAATCCACCGCTTCTACCGGCATTAGATCCATCTCTATTTTATGACGCGGATGGGCTGACACCAGCCACTTGCCCATAGCGCGGGCATGATGGTGGAGGAATGACAGCGGCAAGGCGTGGCTGGCAGGATTGCAGCCATGAAATGACGCGCAGCCGCACATCACGTCGATGTTCCAATCACGGCAGCAGGCCCAAATGCCCTGCCACAAAAGTTCGACGGTGCGCTTGGTGCGATATTCCGGCAGCACACATGAGCGGCCTAATTCGAGCACGCGGCGCTCCGGAAAGCGATTTAGTAAGGCGGCTAAGTTAAACTCATTTTGCGAGTAAAACCCGCCAGCCTCGTTCGCCTGCGATTGGCGCAGCAAGCGGTAGGTGCCAACGATTTGTTTGTGGGCCGGGCCCTGAATTGTTGTATCAAGCACGATGAGATGATCACAAAAATCATCAAACTGATCGGCGTCGCGGCCGATTGTTTCCAAATCATCTGTGGAACCATCACCGAAGAAAACACGATGGCGCAGCTCTTGTGCGGCTTCCACTTCACGCACGCTTTGGGCAATGCGCACCTGCAAATTACCCATGCGGCCAAGTATTTTGGTGGCTTCAAAGCGCGGCATACCGATTGGTGGCATACCTGTTGTTATGCTTTCACGAAATCTCATATGGGCAGTCATGGCGTTCTCCCGATAATGAACGGATCATCACAATTCGATCAATAACGAGGCAATGCTACAGCTTCATGACGAAAATAGCACGAAATCAAGGCGAGAAATCAGGCAGCCACGGCTTCTTCGACGATCGTTACGAGGCGCAAAGGGTCCACTGGCTTAGTCACATAGCCATTGCCACCAATGGCGCGGACGGCACTTTCGACACCGGTTTGACCATCAGCAGTCAGCGCGTAGATGGGAATTGGCGTGAGGCCAAGTTCATCTTCACCGGCACGAATGGCGGCAATAGCATCGAGCCCGTCTAACACCGGCATGTGCAAATCCATCAAAATAAAGTCTGGTCTATCGTTAGAAACCAGCGCGGCTGTCACTGCCGAACGACCATCACCGACCACTATAACCTGATGACCGGAGCGTGTGAGCGCTGCCTTCACCAGAAGCGCATTGATTTCATTATCCTCGGCAACAAGAATTGATAGCTGGCGTTGGTTTTTCGAAACCGCGCGGAGTTTCGGTTGATTATTGCTCAGCTTGCGGTCCGGCTCGCTTTCACCGAGCAAGACGCGGATCAGGCTTTTGGCGCGAATCGGGCGGACTAAATAGGTTTCAAATCCATTTTCGTGGAACTGTTCCAACCGGCCACGCTCGCCTGGCTCAATCAAAATTATCCGCCGCTCAAAATGCGAAAGATCGCGCTTTCCATCTTGTAGTGCCTGAGCGCTGGCGGCATCAATCAACAGCGTGGCACCGACTTGCGCGGCAAATTCTTCGTTACTTTCAGCGATTTGATAGAACCTAGACTTACCGCCACTTGAGTCAATGGTTTGCGAAAGCGCGTTTGCTTCACTTATGGAACGAAGCGCGACGAAGCAGCGCTTGCCGTTAAGTGGCAGCACGGCATTGTTTTCATTGAGCACAAAGCACGGCAGCTTAATCGAAAATACCGCGCCTTGGCCTTGTTGACTTTCAACATCCACGGAGCCGCCCATCGCCTTGATGAGTTTGCGCGTAATGGACAGACCAAGCCCGACACCGCCATGGCTGCGCGTACTGCCGGATTCGACTTGCTCAAATTCGTCAAATATACGCTGGTGATCTTGCGCCTTAAGGCCTGGGCCGCTGTCGCGCACGGCAAGAACAACGTTGCCTTGCGTCATCGAAACTTCCAGCGAAACCCCACCTGTTTCAGTGAACTTGATGGCATTGCCCAGGAGATTGAGCAGCGATTGGCGCAGACGGTCGCTGTCGGTCACGATATGAACCGGAACTTGCGGGTCAATGGCCGTTGAAATGCCAAGACCCTTGGCATGAGCACGTGCAGAAACCAGCTCCACCAGATTTTCACAAAAACTGCGCAGCTCCAATTGCTCTGGGCGCAGGTCCAAACGACCGGCCTCAATTTTGGAGAAGTCGAGTAGATCCTCAATCATTGTGAGCAGTGACTGACCAGAAGCCGTAACGGCCTGCACATAAGTATATTGTTCTTCGGTCAGGCTGGTATCGGCAAGTAATCGCGCCATACCTGTAATGCCGTTGAGCGGGGTGCGAATCTCATGGCTGACGGTGGCCAAGAACTGCGATTTCGCCTGATTGGCAGCCTCCGCCTTTTGCCGGGCATCAATCAGCTGTGTTTCGCTTTCTTTGCGGGTGTGCACATCACGCGCAACGATACGAATTGCCGGACCATCCGCTTTAGAAGAGGGAGAGCGTAGCTCGATCCATGAGTACCAATGGCCGCCAATTTGCACATCCACTGGCCCGACTGACGGGCGCTGTGCCGCACGTGGCACATCGATGCCAAGATTGGCAAATGTCTTGCCGGTTATTTCGGCTAAGCTTTTTCCAATGGCAAACGAAAAATTATTATTGGCGTGAAGAATATGGCGGCGCGCATCACAAACGACGACAAGATCACCCAACTGGTCGAACAGGTTAGACGACCGCTCCTCGCTCTCGGACACTTCCCACAGGCGATCTGCCATCTTTTCATTTTGCGAATTGAGCGATTTATAGGCCTTGTCTGCCCTTTTAAACCCGGCTGCTGCCAACATGGCGAAAGTACCGGCTGTCAGCGTCAAAATTACAGCGACAAGCGACAATATTGATTTGAACCCGCCCAAGGTGGCCAAAATCCAAATGCCGAGCGACACGCCGGTCAGCGCGGCTGCGGCCATCGCCATTTCGGGCGAGCGCGTGTCTAATCCCAGACTTTCGCGGTCAGCCACAAGATAGCCAGCGCCAACTGGCACCGGCGCATCTTTGGTGTGCCCCAAACATTGCGTGGTTTCGGTTTTCGAACTCAGTGTATTTGATGTGCGTCCCATGTGTGAAGACATAACACAGGGAGGTTTGAAGAAGGCTTGGCTGGATGATTACAATTTTAATGATTTTGCTGATTTGAGCCGTTCAGTAATCAGCCACCACACGGCCACGGATTTTGCCCTCGACAATGGCCTGCGCGGCCTCGACAAGGTCACCAAATCCAATTGTTGTCGAGAGTGCCGTTAGCTTATCTATCGGCAAGTCTGAAGCGACGCGCTGCCAAGCTTTGACGCGGGTTTTTCGTGGAACCATCACAGAATCAACGCCTCGCAAAGTCACACCGCGCAGGATAAACGGCGCGACAGAACCTGGCAAATCCATGCCTTGCGCCAGACCGCAAGCGGCCACCGCACCGCCGTAATTTGTCTGTGCCAACACATTGGCCAGCGTATGACTGCCAACAGTATCAACAGCGCCTGCCCAGCGCTCTTTGCCCATAGGTTTGCCGGGTGCGGAAAGTTCATTTCGATCAATGATTTCCTTTGCGCCTAGTCCCATCAGGAAATCGGCTTCTTCGGGTCGTCCGGTTGAGGCGATGACGTGGAAACCGAGATTGCTGAGAATGGCGATGGCAATGGAGCCGACACCGCCCGCTGCTCCCGTGACGAGGATAGGGCCGGAGTTTGGTGTCAGCCCTTGCTGTTCCAGCGCCATGACGCAGAGCATTGAGGTGTAGCCTGCCGTGCCGACAGCCATGGCCTCATGGCCGGAAATTCCATCCGGTTGGGCAATGAGCCACTCGGATTTTAACCGCGCGTGGCCTGCATAAGCACCGTAATGTGCCTCGCCCACGCCCCAGCCATTGAGCAGAACCTTGTCTCCGGTTTTCCATTCAGTGCCAGATGAGGAAATCACAGTGCCGGATAAATCTATGCCCGGTATCATCGGCCAGCGCCGCACGACGGGGGCTTTGCCAGTGATGGCCAGACCGTCTTTATAGTTCACCGTCGTATGCTCGACTTTGATGAGAACATCGCCCTCCATCAATTCATCATCGTTCATTTCGACAATGTTCACGGATTGCTTTTTGGCATCATCGCGGCTGATGAGGATGGCTTGGAAAGACATGTGTTGCTCCTGTAATTCGCATCAAGATGGAGCAAATAATAAGGCTGTCAATCAGCCTTTGGTGTGGCTTTGCGCCAGCTCAAAAACTCTTCCAGCACAATCAGTGCTGCGCCAACGGAAATGAACGCATCAGCCAGATTAAACACCGCAAATGACCAGACCGGCGTGTGAAACAGCACATAATCCACCACATGGCCTAGCATAACGCGGTCAATCAGATTGCCAATCGCCCCGCCGATAATCAGCGTGAAGCCCAATCTTGCGAGCCAATTTGCAGGGTTTGTGCGATATGCCAACCAGCCGACGAACAGCACAATGAGGCTGGTGCCAATAATCAAGGCACGATCATCCAAGCCCCACAGCAGAGAAAAGGCAACGCCCTCATTCCATGTGCGATAAGCCCCAAGAAACGGCAGAACATCGACGAGCACTTGGAATGGCAGCTTGGCTTCGACGAGATATTTCACGCCCTGATCCAGACCAACCAGCGCCACGGCTAGAGCAATCATGCTTTTAAAATTCATCAGCTGCGCTCATCCAAAGTTAGGGAGTGGCGGCGCACTTCAAACAGGGTGACGCCGGTGGCAATGGCTAAGTTCAGCGAATCAGCGCGGCCTTGCTGCGGAATACGGATGAGCTTGTCACATGCGCCGCTGAGCGCCTCGCCCATGCCGGATTGTTCATTGCCCATTATGACCAACACCGGCGCTTTGGAGTAATCAACGGAGCGATAATCGACCGCACCCTTTAGATGTGTGCCGCAGACGAGGCCTGTGAACGTCTTGCGGAACGAAATGAACTCCGCCTCGCTGGCATGATAAAGCGGCACGGCAAACACCGAACCCATGGTGGCGCGAACTGTCTCGATGGCAAACGGGTCTGTGCATTCGCCAATGAGAATGACACCTTTCACCCCCGCCGCATCAGCAGTGCGAATGATCGTGCCAAGATTTCCCGGATCGCGCACGCGGTCGAGCGCCAAATACGCATCTGTGCCTGACGCCTTAACGCTGGAAAGCGCATTGTAGCGCTGTTCGAAAACGCCGAGCACCGCTTGCGGATTATCGCGGCGGGTGATGGCAGCGGTGACTTTTTCGCTGGTTTCCACGACTTCCGCGCCCAGCGCCAGTGCGCGGGCGATTGTTTTGTCGGCAACCGGATTGCCAATTGCGGCCTTTGCCACGACCAAAATATTCAGCTTCCAGCCCAAATCCAGCGCATCAATGATGAGTTTCAGGCCCTCAGCCAAAAACAAATTGGTCTCATCGCGGTTTTTCTTTTGCGCCAGCGCTTTGATGTCTTTGACCAGCGGATTGGCCAAAGAGGTGATTTCTTTAATCACGTTCATTGCGGCACCCAGCGCGAAAATAGCGAGGTTGAAAGTGCGCGGCCCGCAGATTTTTCACGCAAAATAAGCTCGCCCGATTCGACCGTGCCGCCCATGCCGATGAACCTGTCACGCACCAGCTCCTGGATGGCGTAGAATGATGCGCGGATTGAATAGGCGGTTAACACCATCGCCAACGGGTTTGGCGATAATATAGCGCGGCAGGCATCGACCATTTGCGGCAGATGTTCAAATAATTGCCAGACTTCACCAGCCGGACCGCGACCGAACGCAGGCGGGTCGAGCAAAATAATATCGTAGGTCGAATTGCGCCGCTCTTCGCGCAGCACGAACTTCATGGCGTCATCAACAATCCAGCGGATTTTCTTATCGCCCAGCCTTGCGATTTCTTGATTTTCCCGCGCCCAGCCAACGGCTTTTTTCGAGGCATCAACATGCGTGACTTCAGCGCCCGCGCGTGCGGCCAAGAGACTGGCAACGCCAGTATAGCCAAACAGATTGAGCACTTTTACAGGGCGATTGGCGTTCCTAATCAGATCGCACATAAAGGCCCAATGCGCGCCTTGTTCCGGAAAGACACCAACATGACGAAATGAGGTGAAGCGGCCCAAGAAGGGCATCCCTTCATGTTCCATCGGCCATGTTTCGCCCAGAGCCACTTTGGGAAACAGCCAGCGGCCCATGCCCTCTTCATCGGTATTGCCGGTGAAAATAGCATCACACTTTTTCCACTCGCTCGGGTCCAGTGCAGGCTGCCAGATGGCTTGGCCCTCGGGCCGCTCAATCCGGTAGGGACCATATTGCTCAATTTTCCTGCCATTGCCGCTGTCGAGCAGCGCATAGTCGGCGTTGGGCTTGGTTTCGAGGATGATCGGCATGCGCTCTTGAGGCCGCGAACCCTCGCGGCGTTCTAGCGGCTTCATATCAAGTGGCTTTTGCTGCACAGGGTGGCGCGGCGGCGCGGCGCGATCCTTTATGGACATGTTTTAGGCCGAGGTCAGTGACGTTAGATTGTTACGCACCTGCGCATCGCGCGCCTTGGCTTCTTTTTGCAATAATGCAACTTCAGCGTTGGCTACCTTAGCGGCGCGGCGGTTGCGCCCTTGTGCCATCCACGTCACGAGCGACCCGAGCAACAGACCAATGAGTAGTGCGCCGAACAAAAACACGAATAGCGGCGCTGAAAATGACAGAAGCGGATTGTTTGCCGTAAACGGGTCAATCGTCAAAGTCACGGGTGCACGGTTTGCGACTGACAGCGCGATTAAGATGATCGCCGCAGGGATCAACAGAACAATCCAAAACAATCTGCTAATCATGCAATCACCCTTGTTGGTATTTTATAGCGCGGCGTTTAGCCGATCGCGCAATTCTTTGCCAGTCTTGAAAAACGGGACCCATTTTTCCTCAACCGAGACAGCCTCTCCTGTCTTAGGATTACGGCCAGCGCGTGGCAGGCGGTTTTTTACCGAAAAGGCGCCGAAGCCGCGTAGTTCAACGCGGTTACCCTCGGCCAGCGCATTGGTGATTTCGTCGAATACAGAATTGACGATGTTCTCCACATCACGCTGAAAGAGGTGCGGGTTGCTATCGGCGATAGATTGTACAAGTTCGGATTTAATCATGTCGCGCGTCCCTCGCGTCAGTTTTGAACAAAAGGAAAATTTTCGAACTATTCAATTGCGCCCATTTTTTCCAGAGTCAACGTCCCAAACTGAAACAAGGCCGTTTGAAAACAAATGTTGCGGAATTATTTCACTTAAAACCGCAGATTCGCCATTTCCGAGGCCCGCAAGACGTAGCAGAGCCGACGACATTTTTGCTGACAACCACCACGGCGCGGTTTCAGATTTCGGTTTCCATTCAATGACATCCAGCTTTTCGCCGCCATTTTTGTCATTCACCCACGCAAGCGCTGTCTCTTCGCCGCCCAGCTCATCAATCAACTTGTTTTGCAGCGCCTGACGACCGGTAAAAACTGAACCATCTGCCAGTGCCAACACTTGGGCGCGGTCGAGCGGACGGCGTTCGTCAACGATCGAAACGAACCAATCATAACTATCTAATATCATGCGCCGGATCATAGCTTTTGCGTCTTCGCTGGCCGGATTAAACGGATTGGGTTCGGCCTTCATCGGGCTGGATTTGATGGCTTCAACCTTAACGCCAAGATTGTTCAAGAGAACGGAAACATCCGGATATTGGAACAGCACGCCGATGGAGCCAACAATGGAACTCTTACGCGCCACGATGTGATCGCTGGCGGAGGCGATCATATAACCAGCAGAAGCGGCCAGCGTGCCCACTTGCGCCACGACTGGTTTCTTAGCGGCAAGCCCGCGCACGGCCTCATATATTGCCTCGCCGCCAGCGGTGGTGCCGCCGGGCGAATCAATTGCCAAAATTACGCCTTTTACAGACTCAGTCTCGCCAACAGTTTTGAGCAGCGCTAACAGCCGTTCGTCTTCGGTGATGGTGCCTTCAATGCGCACTTTAGCGATGTGGGGCTGGGAATTGGAACTGCCAAACCCGCCATTAGCATAGGCGAAGCCTGCAATGCCCGCTATCAATGCCATAACAATCGCCGCGATGCGCCAAAAGCTGAGTTTGCGGCGCATAACGCGCCGGTCTAACCAATTGTCAGCAGACTGTGACATGATGCACCCTCAAATTGCCGTAAAGATAGGTCTTTAGACCATTTCAAATGGTGTAGAACAAGCACTTTACAATCGGCGACAATAAACACTGTTGTCAAACACCGTTGTCTTGTGAAAATTAGTAGCCATATCTGCGCTTATCGAGGCGAAACGAAAGATCTGCAATGAGTGCGGCAGCACATAAGGTGAGTAGCAAACTGCAACTATCTGCGCACAAACGCGCAGAAGGTGAATTTGCGTCCGCCGACCGTCATTCTCGCCGCGTCCGATTGGCAAAATTTGCTATTCCTGTGGTAGCGCTGCTTGCCGGTGGTTTTTTTGCAGCCAAGACTTTTTTCCGCACCGAGGTGCCTGTTGATATCAGCACTGCGGGCGTCAGCCTGTCTGATGGGCGCGTGGTCATGGCAAATCCAAAGCTTGATGGCATGACGAGCGATAAACGTCCCTATAAAATGCAGGCCGAACGCGCGTTCCAAGAGGTTAAAAAGGACGGGCTGGTGGAGCTTGAGAAAATCACCGCCACGCTGCCGTTTGGCAAGGAGACGACGGCTGATCTTACCGCCTCGGGTCCGGTGTGGCATCTGCCCGGAGGCGAGGTGCAGGCCGCAGTTGGCATTGATTTCCGCAAAGAAGAATACTTTTTTGTCGGCGACCAGCGGGGCGACACGACTTCCGTTACGAACTTCATCTTTAACGCACCCTTTGACAATCCGCTCGCCACGGCCGGCACCCTCAGCCGCAACATCAAGGCCGTCTTCGCCGAGGTGCAGATCCCGATCCTGAAGAACATGGATATCAACGCCGCCGCCCGGCGCGATCAATACACCGGCTTCGGCGCCACCACCAACCCGAAGATCACCCTGCGCTACACCCCGAGTGACAAGCTCCTCTTCCGCGGCTCCTACAGCACC